>DASRPN010000153.1:0-19161 GCA_035646355.1 Pyrinomonadaceae bacterium
CAGGACGATCTGATTGGCGCTGCCGGTGCGAATGGTTTTGCGGCGCCGGTGAACGTCAGGTCGGACCAGATTTTTGTGCGCGGTGTGCGTTTGCCGTTCTTGAAGTTTCCGCGTAGTCCGAATCTGTGACCACAAAAAGGCACAAAAAGCACAAGAGGCACAAGAGAGTAAGCCAATGAGGTTGGTGATAACACTGGTCGTGCTGTTGCTGGTCGCGCTGGCCGCAACGACTGCGCTGACCCAAACACCGACGGGCGTGCTGCGCATACGCGTGCGAGTAAAAGCTGACGACGCGTCGCCGTTACGCGGCCTCGCGCGAAAACGGTTCTTCCTAATCCCAGGCACACTCGAACAGAACCGAACGCTAACCGACGCGATCGAGCGACAGACGCTCGTCACACGCGATTGTTACTACCGGAAACTCGGCGCGAGCCAGGCGCTGATCGACTGGCTTAAAACCGGCGACTGCGAATCCGTCTATTGTCGCGAGGTCGAGCAGGAGTTTGTCGCTGGACCGAAAGCCGTTCCAGAATTTGCCACGGCGTTTGCGGCAAGTCAGAAAGAATTTGGCAGCGACGAAACGGCGCGCAAGTGGGTATCGACAAATCTCGCTCCAAACATTCGCGACGGGTTTTACAAAGACCGGCAAACAGCGATCGCGACCTTGTTGAAGCCGGCAACGGGGCGCGTGATGTCCGTCATGACCGACCGCAACGGCACGGCGTTCTTCACCGACCTTGGACCAGGAACTTTCGTGTTAACGAACGTCATTCCGACCGAGTTGGGCCAGAACGCAGTCTCCTGGAACTGTGAAGTGCAGGTAAAGCAGGGCGATTTGGCTACTGAAAAACCGTACCTCGTTTCAAACCGCAAAGACCGCCTCGTTAAATGTGTGGGCGTCGAGAAACCGCTTCCGGCGTGTGAGTGAAAACGGATGAAATTATTTCTTCTTCTCATTGCGGTTATCAGTGTTACTCAAATCGATTACTCTAAGTTTTCACACTCAACGAAGCAGCACCAGGCCGAGTGCAAGACGTGTCACGTCGTGCCAACTAAAGAATGGACCAGGCTTTCGAAGTTTCCGGATATTGTCGACTATCCGGACCATGACGCATGTGTCAGTTGTCACCGGCGGCAGTTCTTCAGAGGCGCGCGACCCCAGATCTGTTCCGTGTGTCACGAAAAGACTGGCCCGCGTGAGGCGGCGCGTTACGCGTTTCGAAATCCAACGTCTCGATTGCAATTCACGATCGAATTTCCGCACGACAAACATCAGGACGTAATTGCGAGGCTCTTTCGTCGACGAGAGCGCGTCGAACTCGCGCATGCACCGCCCCAACAGCAAAACTACAACAACTGCACGATCTGTCATGCCCCTGCAACTACAACATTCAAAGCTTCACCAACGAATCACGGATCGTGTTTCAACTGTCACTGGAAATCACAACCACCCGTCGCTAATGATTGCAAGGGTTGTCACAAATTATCGGCGCCGTACAACGCTGCTGCTGGACCAACACGAATTTCGGCAAAGTTCATACACGAAGGCGGGGGTGAGAAAGCGAACCACGTTCTCGAGTGTACGGCGTGTCACATCAACATCACAAAATCGGCAACACTACGCGGTCTCAAACCAGATGTTCCGATCACGGCGTGCACGGAGTGTCACAACAAAGACGGACTCCGACAGGACGTCAGCAAAGAATTGGCAGCGATCGATAAGAACCGAGCGTTTGTGTGCGCCTACTGCCACGATTCGAAGGTCGGGAGTCTCGATCCGCCGGCGAGTCACTATCTGATCGCCGAGCGGCAACCTATGAAGCGCAAATGAGTCACCACATCCGTGTCATCTGTGTAAGCCTTGTTGCACTGGTCTTCTGCGTGCCGGCGACGTCACAAGGGCCCGAGATCGATTACTCCAAATTTCTACACACAAGCCAACGACACAGTTCACTCGCCTGCACTTCATGTCACGAACGCACCGACAACTCCGCCACACCACGCTTCCCCGGACACAAAGCCTGCACGGACTGCCACCGCAGCCAGTTCACAATGCCTGCCATTCCGATGTGTTTGATTTGCCACAGCGACACGAAGAGCGGCAACCCACCGCTCAAAAATTTCCCGACGGCTTTCAATGAAAGATTCAATGTTAAGTTCGATCACGCGCAGCACAACAAGGGCGAAGCGCGACCGGCGCAAGGTTGTAATGGCTGTCACACGCCTGCGAACCGCCGAGTAGCTTTCTCGATTCCAACGAACCTGGCGGCGCATAACGGTTGTTACAGTTGTCATACACCGTCGAGTAAATCTTCAGCGGGGCGCGAGATCGCGTCGTGTGGTGTTTGCCACGATCAGAAGCCTTATCGTCCGACGCCAGTTAACGCGCGCTCGTATCGCTATGCGTTCAGCCATGGAGACCATGACGTACGGGAGCGACTTGCCTGTACCGACTGTCACCGTCTGACCGCGGGCGCTCCGCAAACGCGGCAGGTGAGTTCACCCGCGCCCGCCGAACATTTCGTTACAACTCGTGGAATGACGTGTTTGACGTGTCACAATGGAAAGCGCAGTTTCGGAGGCGATCTGGCGTTCAAGGACTGTCGTCGTTGCCACACTGGTCCCACCTTCAATATGCCGTAACCCCGGATAAAAAAATTGACAGCCCGTCGGCCGCCTACTTAAGATTCGATCCATGAAGATACTTCTTATCCTCCTGCTTACATTTGGTTGTGTGGCCCTCGTTTTCACCCAGCAAAAGGAAAGCAAGATCCAGCCGAAGGAAGTCGCGCTCGCGAA
Source organism: Pyrinomonadaceae bacterium (assembly GCA_035646355.1). Classification (GTDB taxonomy): domain Bacteria; phylum Acidobacteriota; class Blastocatellia; order Pyrinomonadales; family Pyrinomonadaceae; genus PSRF01. The sequence goes on from DASRPN010000153.1 coordinate 2,800, forward strand.
AGACAGCCAATCGGACAAGTATGGCGAGGTGGCTTTCAACCACGAGACCCACTCGCTCAAGAAGTACAGCCCGGATGGCTCGTCAGTGCTGAGTTGTGTCGAGTGTCACCACACAGACCAACCGGCCGCGAGCCTGAGGCCGCCATTAAGAACTTCTGAACGAAACGTTGTGTTGACCGCGGAGATTCTGGTTCCCGCGGATGCGAAGGGTGTGAAGAGCTGCCGCGCCTGCCATCTTCAGGCCGGAGACGATAGCGCGCCGTTGGCGACGATCCAGTATCCCGATAAACCAGCGCCCACAAAACTCACCAACGAGGTCGCGTATCACATGAACTGCAATCTTTGCCACGACAAGGCCATCGCGGCGCGCCCCGCGCTCAAAGGCAAGATTCCCGGTTCAAACGATTGCGTGCCGTGTCATAAACCGGCGGGTTAGTAATTTCGGTTTTTGAAGAGGGCCTGTATTTAAGATGCTGACCTCTCTTTAAGATCACAGATTGTGATCTTAAACGATTCGCGTTGACTGCTAACCACCACTCCTCCGCCTCATCTTTTGTCAGTTGAAACATAAAATCAGCTGGAAATCTGTGGCGGTGGCGCTTGACTGCCTGATTAAACACGCTTGTCGAAACCCGATAAAGTTTTCCAGATCCCGATCCAGCATGACATTTTCTCCGCGAATCCGGTAAATGGACGCTTCAATTCTTTCGACTGGTATGAGGCTCTTGTCGTTCATGTGAGGAGTTCCTTTCGTGAGATTTTTAGGTTCGCATTCTATAAGAACACTCAAGGATTGTTAATCGAAACCGAGTCTGGAGCAGGCTAAAGCGTCAATCTCTTTCTTGTATCGAGGATGTGCTGGACGTGACATGACGTGCAGTCCGGCTGGCCGTTTTGTTTGCTGTGACATGCAGCGCAGGTAGTTTTTGGAGTCTCGCGATCGATCGGGTCGAACGACTTGTGACAACTGTTGCACGATAATCGTCCAACGTCGTTACCTGGAATCCCGGCGACCACTTTGACTCGCTGATCGTGCAGCGCGTGAAACTGATTGTTCCGCCACTTCTGATCCGAGTCCGTGGGCAAACGCACAACTGCTAACACCCGCAAGTCCCACTCGTCGTCGTTAATCGACTTCGCGCTCCACTGACCATTCACGACCGGATAGCCGAACGTTCCATCGTGCGGCGTGCCGACTCGCCGCCCATTGAATACATTTGGATTACCGTCGACGTGGCAACTGGTACACGAAGCGAGCGCGCCCTGCGTTGCACTAAACTCCGCACCCTTATGCTCGGCGTGACAATCGACACAGCCGATGCCCGACGCCTGATGCGGTTTGATCACGCTGGCGACAAACGCTTCCGTCTTGTGACACGAAGCGCAACGCTCTTCCATGTTTCCCCGCCACGAGTGACACGTCGTACATGAGCCGCTATTTGCGCTCACAGCGATCGCAGGCTTCATCGTCAAACCGCTTCGTGCATGCGCATCAGCCAAAGGCGCCGGAGCGTAAGCCTTTGTGTACCAGTAAGCACCGGCGATTGCGATCAACGCGACTCCAAGAAACCCCCAGACGAAAAACGCCGTGGGCCAGCGCGATACGAGATCCGTCGTCGCGGTCCAATTCGATTGCGCCTTTCCCGACCGTCTGCGAGCGCGCGGGAACAGCGGCGACGGCCGCACCATCTTCGCCACGTCGCGCATGCGCTTGTCCCAGAAAATGTCGAGCGCCTTTGTGCTCGCGATCGGCGCCGCTCGTGGCTTCTTCGCCTTGCCGCTTTCCGGCATCACGAGGTTCGCGGTGCTCAAACCCGCATCGCTGACGTCGATCTCCGACGGCCCCATCCCGATCTGCAATTCAACGCGGATGACTAACCCCTCGTCAGAGATGTCGACCTCCAACTGGAATGGTCCAACATCGATGGCGTCGCCTGACGCAAGCGCCTCGTTTTCCTCGACCGGCTTGCCGTTCAACATCACAGGATTGCGCGGACGCAGCGGAAACAGGTAGTAGCCATCGTCAACTTGCTTGAGCCCCGCCTGCACACGCGAAACAGCCGGATGGTTCAGCAACACTTCGCACTCCGGCAACCGCCCAATCAACAATCCATCCGATATGATCGTCACCGGATCTATGACGAGGTCGTTACGAACTACGATGTACTGGTTTTTCGCAGGCATTAACTGATTTGTCAGTGGTCAGTGGTCCGTAGTCAGTTGTCTATTGCCAGTTAGCCGCACAACTGACTACTGACTACTGACCTTAAAAAAAACTACCTGAGCTACGTGAACGAGCATCAACGCAAGCATAAGTGCGGTGGAAATGACATGCGCCGGGATCCAAACGCGGAGTGATCGATGGAGCAGCAGCAGCGCGTCGATGCGCCGCGCGGTGACGGCCGTTTCGACGGCGGAAATTAAGACATCTCGTTCTTCGTCAGTTGCGAGCCGTGTCAGGCGTTCTTTGAACTCCTCGCGCGCCTGGGCCAACAGCGACTTCAACGACTCGCGCCGCGACAGTTGCCGCCACAAAAACGAGCGTGAGAAAAATCGCGGATAGACTCGATCTCGAATCTCATCCTTCAGCCAACCCTGACTCTGCGCGAGTATTTCATCTGACTTTTGTTGCAACTCCGCGCGCCGCTCCTGAAGGTCTTCGATCAACAGCGGCTCACCTTCAATGCGCGTCATGATTCGCGGCGCGAAGTAGTACGAAACGACCCCGAGCACGCCTGACATGATCACTACGTCGAATGCGATGTAAAGTAATGTAGTGAGTGCGCCTCCAGTGCTCGTGCCTGAGTGAAGCAACAGCACAACCCCCGCGGTGGCGCCAATGTAGACGTGGGCCAACATCCAATAACGCAAAGCCCCGGCACGACGACGATAGATCTGTTTGCGCAGTGGATACGTCATAACGATAGCCACACCGAACAGTCCGACGAGTCCAGTTAGCCAGCGCATCGTGAGCCACGCGCCTGCGATCACTCCATCGAATCCGTTTCGCGTCAGTCCCCAGATCACGAGAACCGCCGTGAGTATCGTCAACAACGCACCGAAGACATGCCACGCACGCGCCAGCGGATCGCTTTTATGAATGTTGCGTCCGATCGCATGGGTTTCGTCTTTGAACAGGATCCCCTGCGTCGGTCCGATCTCCGTGAAGTATTCGATCGGATTAACCCGCACGAGAGCGCCGGTTGGACAATTCTCTTCGCACGAGTACGCCTTACGTCGCGCGCCCGTCGGATTCAGCGACGTGCCCTGACAGAGATTGCACTTGATCGCAACTACATCGTCGCCCGGATCTGGCGTTACTACCGGATCGATTTTAAAACTGAAGGCCTTGCGGAGTTTCGAAACGAAACCGCCATTCGCCGGCGGTGCTTCGCGAGGAACCATCGAGATCGCATCGTACGGACACTGCGTGGCGCAGTCGTAACAGCCGATACAGGTCGGAGCGTCGATGTCGATGTGGCCCAACGCGTCGCGAAAGATCGAACCCGTCGGACAACCAGTCAAACACTCCGGATCGGCGCAGTGCATGCACACCTGCGGCACAAGTGCGTGTTGCAGTCGCTTTTTGCCAATCGCCACCGGACGTTCAATCTGAATCCCGCGGCGCAAGAGTCGCGACTGTCCATGCACCTTGTGACACGCCAGCGAGCAGTTGCCGCAGCGCACGCAAAGGTCCATGTCCATAACGAGCACGTTCGCGCCGTCGACGATGCCGGTCGCGATCTCCTGCTCGGCTGATTTCAGAACGTTGAGATCGGGAACAGCCTCGATAGTCAGAGGCAAGGAATCGTCGGCGTTTGAAAACGCGGAAAAGGTCGCGAGTAGTTGTTCGCGAAGCTGCGGATCCGCCGAGAACGCTGTCAGCGGCACTTCCAGCACTTCCGTACGGGCCATCAAACTTGCGTTGTACTTCCAACTTTCAGAACGTTGCAGGCCTTCGAGCCCCAGACAATTACCACCGCCGAGAAAGTCGACCCCGATGCTTTCATTTACTCCCATCACAACTTCCGGCGCGGTCGCGTGGAACGGCACACCGCGGGAACGCCGCACCCAACCGCTCTTGATCAAAATCAGTCGATCGATCGGCTGGCCTTCCTTACACATCACATGGTTCTTGCCATAGACCATGTAACGCGCCGATCGTTTCAGCTCCGCGGCAAGCTCCTGGCCCACCGGTTTGTCGGATATCAGCGCCAGATCCTCGAGCACCCGACCGAATCCATGCGTGCGATAGGTCTCGTCGAGTTTCACGCCAAACTTCGGCAGCTTGCGCAACAGACGCAACGCGGGGCGCGTCACTTCCAGGGCCACCGCAGTTTGACCGGCGGGAACTTTTACCGTCGCATTCCGTTCGATTCCGGCGAGCAGCGCCATCTCGCCGAAACACGCACCGGGCTCAAGCTCGCCGATTCGTTTTTGGCCATCACCTTCACGCACGTATACATCGAGCGAGCCTTCTACGGCGATGTAGAAAGTGTTTCCACCCCACTCACCCTGACGCATGATCTCTTCGCCGGAGTCGTACGCGAGCAGTCGCACATAGGGACCGACACGCTTGCCGTTGCCGTAGTCGCGTCCCTGAACGATCACCTCAAGATCGGTGCCGTATTTCTGTTTTCCATTCTGTTCTTCGAAAAGTTCGGCAGTGAGAGAAAGATTCTGGACTGCTTCAACGACGCGACCCCGATCGGTGATTTCGCGTGGCATGCGCACGTTTATACTACAGACAGGCGGGAACGACTAGGTGTTTTATGTTTTCGTCTTGTACTTTGTGCTTTGTGCTTGGTTCTTTGTTCGCTTGTTTGCGGTTGAGGTCTAAATCATGACTTTCGTTAGCGAACAAAGTACAAAGTACCAAGCACAAAGTTCCAAGCTCATGCTAAACTTTCGTCAGCAATGGTGCCTGATAATCTTTATTCACTTCCCCGCGAACAACAAATCGGACAATTTCTCTTCATCGGACTTCCGGGCACGGAACTCGACGCGGAAACGCGCGCGCTGATCGCGGACGTGCAGCCCGGCGGCGTGATCGTCTTCGGTCGCAACGTTGCTAGCGCGGAACAACTGCGTGGCTTGCTCGACGACGTTCGTGAACTGGTGCAAACGCCATTACTCTTCGGCATCGATCAGGAAGGCGGACTTGTCGATCGCTTGCGACGCATCTTCACGCCGATGCCCGCCGCGCGAACGATTCGCCAGCATGGTGACCTCGCCGCGGCCCGCGCGCTTGGACGCATAACCGGCGAAACACTCCGGATGCTGGGTTTCAACATCAACTTCGCGCCTGTGATGTCGATCATGACCGACGATCGCGATCTGTTGTCGAACGGTCTGTATTCGCGCTCGTTTGGGCGTTCGCCCGGTGAGGTGCTCGGTTATACGACTGTTTACATGCGCGGGCTTCAGGGCGCGGGTTGTCTCGGTTGTCTAAAGCATTTCCCGGGGATTGGCGCGGGCGAAGTCGACTCGCACGAAGAGATGCCCGTAGTCCGGCTGTCGCACGACGACCTGATCGCGCAGGATCTCGCGCCGTACATCGAACTGTTCCAACGCCGCGACGATCGGGTGCGGTGTGTGATGGTGAGTCACGGCGGTTTTCCAAACATCGACATCCGCGAGGAAGTCACAGGGGGACTGCTCGAACCGGCATCGCTGAACTACAACATCGTCACCAAACTACTGCGCGACGAACTCGGATACAAGCATCTCGTTATCACCGACGACCTCGAGATGGGCGCAATCGCGCGTCACTATGAGATTGGCGACGCCGCGACACGCGCGGCACTAGCCGGCGAGGACATGCTGCTCATTTGCGCGTCGCCCGACAAGATCCGGCGCGGCTATGAAGCGCTGTTAGAAGCGGCGAATAAAGGACGGCTGCCTGAGAAACGCATTCGCGAGTCGTTGCAGCGAATCGCGCGCACCAAGGCTATTGTCGAACCGCCGCTGCCACTGGATCTCGAACGGCTCAAGTTTTTGTCCGACAGCATTCAACAGCTCAACAGCAAGCTCAACTACGTTTACGGAGGCACGATTAAGTGAGGATAAGTGCGTTTATCCTGCTGTTTTGTTTAATATTTTTAATGATTCTGCCGATCGGTTGCCGCACTCGAAGCGACGCGTTTGTGATCGCTCTGGGCGACAACATCCGTACGATCGATCCGATCGGTTCGCCTTCAACTGACGCTGCGAGCGAGCGCGTGAGTACGTTGATCTTCAACAGGCTCGTGAAGAAGGACGCGCAGTTTGATTACGAGGGCGAGCTGGCGTCGGACATCAAGCGTTCTGACGATGGTCTGACTTTCACGTTCACGTTGCGCGATGGGGTGAAGTTTCACGACGGGCGTGCGTTCAGTTCCGCCGATGCGAAGTACACGCTCGATCTGCTGCTGGCGAACACTTTCGCGAAATCCGCGAGTTTTTTCGAAGGTACCGGCCAACAGAAAACCGGTTACATCAAGGCCATCGAGGCGCCGGATCCAAGAACGTTTGTTGTGTCGTTGAACAGGCCCTGGGTCGGTCTGCTCTCCAACCTCGTCGCGATTCCGATCATCGCGAAAGACAGTTACGAGTCGCAGAAGACTCGTCCGATGGGCACTGGACCATTCAAGTTCATCAACTACGATAATCAGCAGCAACTTGTCGACCTGGAAGCGTTTGCCGACTACTGGGAAGGTGCGCCTAAGTTGCCGACCGTTCGGGTGCGCGTGCTGCCCGACATGAACCAGTTGCAGGCCGAACTTCAGGCAGGACGCGTCGATATAGCACCGATGCCAACAAGTCTTTCACCAGACGCCGTAAAAGGGCTCGAACGGGATCCGAACCTTCAGGTCAAAATTTTCAACGGTTCGAACGTCGTGTTGTTGACCATCAACACTGCCTCGGCGCCACTCGACAACGTCAAGGTTCGTCAGGCTATCGCTCATGGTATCGATCGTCAGACCATGATCAATACGCTGCTCGGAGGTTATGGCAAAGTGGCCCACTCGATCATTCCTGAAGAATCGTGGTCCTATACTCCGGGCCAGACCTATTCTTTCGACCCGGCAGCGTCGAAGAGACTTCTGGACGAAGCTGGCTTTCGCGATCCCGACGGCGATGGACCACGCGCGCGTTTCGACAAACCGGTTCGATACGGCGTGTCGGGAAGCAGTATTGCAGGACGGAATTACGCCGTAGTGATTCAGAACCAGCTCAAGGAAGTCGGTATCCCCGTCGAGATTCAGACGTACGAGGGCACCACACTGTTTGATGAAATGCGTCGCGGCAATTTTCAGATCGGTTACTCGCAATGGGTCGGCGGTAACCAGGATCCGATCTTCTACAAGGATCTGTTTGCGACTTCAGAGATTCCGACCGAGACGAAGATCTCGCGCAACCGCAGCCGCTATAGCAATCCGGAACTGGATCGAATGGTCGAAGAGGCAGTCAATACTTTCGATCGCGCGAAAGGCCGCGAGCTTTACAAACAGATCCAGGACATGGTGAGTCGCGATGTGCCCGTTTTTCCGTTGTGGTACCAGTCAAACATCGTGATCGCGCGCAAGAACGTCGGGAACATTCAGGTGAATGCCAGCGGCGACTGGGGCTTCGTGAAGAACCTCACTCGCGAAGGTCAATAAGCTTTGCCGCGATCGCGCCTTCGCGAACAACACGCGGCGGTGAGACCGTTGCGTCGACAACTGTCGAAGGCTCGATCGCTGTCACGTGGCCGCCATCGATAATCAAGTCGATACCTTCCGAAAAATAACTTCGTACGTCAGCAGCAGAGCGAGCGGGATCACGGCCCGCAGGGTTGGCGCTCGTAGCAGTCAGGGCGCCGCCACACTCGCGCACCAGATCGCGCACGCTCTGGTCTGCCGGAAGCCTAACTCCGACCGTGCCTGTTCCTGCTGTGATCTCGAGCGGCAACTCCGGCACCGCCTTGCCGATGATCGTCAAGGGACCAGGCCAGAACTTCGCAGCCATCTCCTGAAACTGTTTTGACGGCTCGACGATCAGACGATCGATCTCTTCAGCGTCTGAAATCAACAACAGAATCGGTTTACCGTCTTCCCTGTCCTTCAACTCTCTAATCCGCGCCACCGCGACTGCGTTGAAGGGATCTGCGCCAAGCCCGTAAAACGTGTCGGTGCGAAACGCGATCACCCCACCTTGTTTGATTATGGCCGCCAACTTGTATTGATTCGTGTGTTCTTGAGATTCGGGGCGTCGAGCACGTTCAGATCGAATCCGGAGACATAGGGTTTGACAACCGCGTACGACGACGCGAAGTAAATCGGCATCGCCTTTAGATCCTTCAATGCCTGCGTCTCTGATTCCGGCGATTCGCCGTCGAACAAAATGCGCAGGTTGGTCCACTCGCTGGTGGTTTGCATCACCATTCCGCGCCGCACGATATCGTAGTCGCCGGCTTGAATCGCGGCCTGGTACTCGTCCCAGGGCTTGATCACTATCCGCGTCTCGACGTTCAGTGTAGAACGCCACATCGCCGCGATCGATTGGGCCACGATGCGTTGTTGTTCGTTACGATTGATCAGCAATGTAACTAACGGAAAACGTTCGCCGTCGGCATAGCCGGCTTCGGCGAGCAATTCTTTCGCGCGGTTCACGTCGTGTTTGATTAACTCCGTTTCGTCAACGACCGGTTTCTCACCTGTAATCGCCTCGGGTAGGAATTTCCCGGCGGGTACGGTGGCGCCCCCGAGATCGTCGCTGCTGACACGTTCGCGATCGATCGCGAGCGCAAGTGCTTCACGGACGCGAACGTCGTCAAACGGTGCGCGCGAAGTGTTGAAGGCGTAGAACGTAACCGCGCCAAAAGTCGAGCGGCGGAAATCTTTGTATGGCGTTAGAAGTTTCAGTGCCAATGGCTCGAATGGCGCGTTGGTGACGGCGTCCACTTTTCCGGCACGATAAGCAGCAAGAGCGTCTTCAGCGTTTTCGGTGTTAACGAACGTGACGCGATCGAGTGCGACTGACGCGTCGTCCCAGTAGGTTTTCGCTCGTTCGAGACTGACGCGGTCTGCTTCGTTAGCGGACAACTGAAACGCGCCGTTGGAGATTAACTCGTGCGCGTTGAGACGTTGCGTGTGATCCGGGTGGTCCACCTTGACGGGACGAAACACCGGATGGGCCACGAGCGCGGGAAAACTATGATCCGCGTGTTCGAGTGTAACCTCGAGAACTTGATCGTTTACTGCGCGCGCACCGAATGGCGGGTTCACAATTACCGGTTGTCCGGTGGGTTGTTCGTTTGGTGGCTGTGGCGGTTGCGTACCGTTAGTAATCGCAGCGCCTTCGATGTTCGAGAGCAACTCGGTGTGTGGCGCAAGCGGTCCAATCTTCAGCGTGCGTTCCCAGGAACGAACAAAGTCGCGGGCGGTAACTCGCTCGCCATTGGTCCAGCGAGCATTGTCTCGAAGATAAAAAGTCCAGACGCGGCCATCGCCGGAAGACTCCCAACGTGTCGCGACCGCCGGAACTGGCGCGAGCGTTTTCGGATCGTAGTCGGTTAATCCTTCGAAGAGTGCGCGGACGGCGTCCGTGTCGGGGGGCGCAACGGCGAATGCGGGGTCAAACGTTTGCGGGAGTCCACCGTCGCTCCAGCGAAATTCCTGCGTGCGCGGTGCGACGACGTTGCCGCCGTAGTACGTCGATGGCTCGTCGCCGGTGAAACAGCCGCTGTGCGTCAGGCACAGTATCAGCAGTAGCGCGCAGATGGGTGAAATTCGTTTCATCCGTGTTTGCGTAGTTCTTTGTAAACTTCAGCAGTTCGTTCTCGCGTTGGTTCAAAACCGTCGGACGTGTCGATCAGAAAATCCGCGTATCGTTGTTTCTCTTCCTGCGGCATCTGCGAAGCGATGCGTCGCTGGGCTTCGGCGAGCGTGAGCTTATCACGCAGCATCAGCCGCCCGAGTTGGACCTCTGGCCGGCAGTGGACCACGATCAACTTGTCGAAGCGCTTGTAACCGCCCGACTCGATCATCAGCGCCGCATCGACGATGGCAATCCCGTTTGGATCTTCACGTTCCCAACCGCGCAGGATCTCGTCCTGTCGCGCGATGATGAACGGATGCAGGATGTGATTCAAACGCAGTCGCTTTTCGTCATCAGCGAAGACGATCGAGGCCATTCGCGCGCGGTCGAGCGTGCCGTCAGGCGCCAAAACGTCCCTGCCAAAGCTTTGGACCACTGCTTCTAACCCGGCCGCGCCCGGCATGACAACTTCGCGCGCGGTTTGATCCGCGTCCAGAACGCGACAACCGAGCTCGGCAAACACCGATGTCACAAACGATTTGCCGGCGGCGATCGATCCAGTTAGACCAATACGAAGCATGAGATAAATGTACTTTGAACTCAGTGCTTTGTACTTTGTTCGCTGGCGAACAGGTTAATTAATAGTCGAACCATCACTGAGCGAACAAAGTACAAAGTACAAAGTACTAAGCACGAAGCACTAAATACTAAGTTCAAGCTTTTGTTCGCCGCAGCGTCGCAGCCTGTAATGTGTTTTTCATCAACATCGCGACCGTAAGCAGGCCTACCCCACCCGGAACAGGTGTCAATCGTCCGGCCACCTCGGCGGCCTCAGCCGGATGTACGTCCCCGACGAGCGTGTAACCACGTTTCGACAACACGTCGAGTCTTTTCTCCGCTTCACGCCCAAACAGTTCACGCACCTGATTCGCGTCAGTCACCTTGTTCATGCCGACGTCAATGACAATCGCGCCCGGTTTAATGTGTTCGCCTCCGATCATCCCCGTCCTGCCAATCGCGACGATCAACAAATCCGCCTCGCGAGTCACTGAAGCAAGATCGCGCGTTCGCGAATGGCAAATAGTGACCGTAGCGTCGCGCTGCAAAAGCAGTTGGGCCATCGGACGTCCCACGATCTGACTGCGACCGACGACACACGCGCGAGCGCCGCGAATCTCGACGTCGCTGTTCACCAGCAACTCTATGATTCCGGCTGGTGTGCAGGGCACGAATGCCGGTCTTCCGAGCGCAAGGTTTCCGACGTTAACCGGATGAAAACCATCGACGTCCTTCGCCGGATCGATCGCTTCGATAATCGCGCGCTCTTCAATCCCGGCCGGCAACGGGAGTTGAGTAAGAATCCCGTCTACATCGTCGCGCGAATTCAACGACGCGATTAAATCGAGCAATTCATCGGTGGTTGTCGCCGCCGGCAAGGCATGGTGTTCCGATCGGATCCCAACCTCTTCGCACGCCTTGATCTTGTTTCCAACGTAAACGGCCGAAGCGGGATCGTCGCCGATGCGCACGGCCGCGAGACACGGTGGCACGTCGTGCGTTTTCACCATGTCTTCGATTTTAAGCTTTACATCCTGCTTGATCTGGTCCGCTATTGGACCTGCTTTAAGTGTTTCTGCCGGCATTGTTTGAGCAATAGTATACACAGATTATAATTCGCTCATGCCATTGTTAAGACTGATTCTTCTATTAGCGTTATTCGCGTTACCGGTTGCGGCCCAATCAAACGACGACTACCGGCGCGGGCGCGAAGCCGAAAAGTCGGGCGACATCGCCAAAGCGACTGCAAGCTATCAGGCAGTCGTTACGCAGAACTCAGTGCTGAAAGAATATGCGTTGTGGCGGCTAGCTCGCATCGCACGTTCGACCGGAGACCTGCCACTCGAACGCGAACGTTTGCGACAACTTCTCACGACCGCGCCGTCGAGCACTCTCGCTGAATCAGCGGCATTGAGACTTAGCCGGAGTTTTTTCGAGAGCGGCGACTTTCAATCCGCCGCCGACCGTGCCCGTCCACTCATCGCGTCTAAAACCGTAACGCTCTCGCGCGAGGCGTTGTTGTTGATCGCTGAATCGCTCGCTCGCGCCGGCAAAAATGCGGAGGCTCGCGAAGCCTTCACGCGGCTAGTGATGCAGATGCCCGATGCATCGCGTCCGGACGATTTTACGCTCGCCGCTGTGCGGAAACTCGATGCGTTCGACAACAACGCAACGCTTCCGGAAGCGGAACACTTGTTACGCGCTTCCGTCTACCAGTTCAATCGCGACTTCGCCGGTGCGCGTCTTCATTATCAAACGTTGATCGATCGCTACCCCCAAAGCACGACGCTCCCCAACGCGATTTTTCAACTGGCCCGCGGTTTTTATCTGGAAACGAAGTACGACGACGCACTGAAGGCGTTTCAGAAAGTGGCTGATGCTTATCCCGATTCAACGAGCGCTCGCGAGGCACTAAGTTTTGTTGGTTCGACTTACCTGCGCATGAAGCGTTACGACGACGCCGTCGCCGCTTACAAACGCTTCATCGCTCGTTTCCCCGACGCGCCGAATCCGGAGCGCCCGTATCTGAATCTCATCGACGTTTTCCACGAAGCGGGACGCCACAACGAAGCTCTCGATTGGGTGCAACAAACGCGCGCGCGTTTCAAGAACGACATTGGCGGCACGCTCGCACTGTTTGCGCAACTGCGCATTCACCTCGCCCAATCCAACTGGCCCGCAGCGGTGCGCGATGCTGAAGAACTGTCGAAGGCTTCCGATCTCGGCGGCACGCGCGTGCCCGGCGGAACCAATCCGGCGGAGATTAATTTTCTGCGTGCGTTTGCGTTGGAACAGATGGGCCGAACGGAAGAAGCCGTCGCCGCTTATTTGTCGATTCCGGATGGGCGCAACGAGTACTACGGCATGCGCGCCACGCAGCGTTTGCTCGCTCTTGCGAACGCGGACAAGTCACGCGTGATCGTGCAGATGCGTTTGAATTCATTTCTGAACGAAGCAAAGTCGGAACAATACGAAGCAGCAAGAGTGGCCGCAACGTCAGCATTGCGACTTACGAACGATCCGAAAACGCGTGCCGAAATTCTGAAACGCTTGCAAGCAGCTTATCAAGCGCTGCCCAGTTATCGCTTCCCGCAGTTCGATCGAATGCTCGCGCAGACAAACCGTCCACTCGTCGATGATCTCTTTACTCTCAAACTCTATGACGAAGCGCTTCCTGAATACCTGGCAGCGCGCGGAACCGTCGATTCGAAGTCAAACGAGGCCTACTCGATCGCGCTTCTCTCATTGGAGGCCGGCTTACCAAATCGCGCCATCCGTTTTGCCGAGCCCCTTTGGAAGACGATGCCGGCGGACTACGTGATCGAACTCGCGCCGCGCGATCTCCTTGAACTGTTTTATCCCGTGCCGTACCGCGATTCGCTTTTGAAACATGCGTCGCCGAGAAATGTCGATCCGCGTTTTGTGCTGTCGATCGCCCGGCAGGAGTCGCGCTTCCAGGCGGACGCGAAATCCGTTGCGGCGGCTCGCGGCATGATGCAGTTCATTTCATCAACGGCCAACAAGATCGCTGGCGAACTCAAGCTGACAAACTTCGACCAAGACGAACTTTACAACCCTGACACAGCGATTCTCTTTGGGTCGCAATACCTTTCGAACCTCTTCAAACTATTTCCGGATCAACCACAGGCAGTGGCCGGCTCTTACAACGGCGGCGAAGACAATCTCGCGCGTTGGATCGCCCGTTCACGTGCGACCGAAGCCGACCGCTACGTTCCCGAGATCGGCTTCTCGCAAACTAAGGACTACGTTTACAAAGTGCTGACTAACTATTGGAATTACCAGAAACTTTACGACGCTCAACTCAATCCCACTTCACAGGCCGCCAAATGAAGCGCGCACTGTTACTGATAGTGATCACGCTCGGCGGAGTTGGGGTGTCATGCCGCCGAAGTTCCGGAAATGAGAAGCGGTATGATCTTAAAGGCAAAGTGGTGTCCGTCGATCATGACAAGCAACAAGCGACGATAGCGCACGAAGAGGTCAAGGGTTATATGCCCGGCATGACGATGCCCTTCAGTGTGCGTAAGCAGTCTGACTTTGAAATGCTTGTCCCAAACGCTGAGGTTACTGCTACGCTCGTGGTCGATGGTTCGCACTCGTGGCTCGAGAACCTCTTCGTCGTCGTTAAGCAGGATGCGGGTACCCCCGTGACCGCAACGGCGGTGGTCCAGGCCAAAGAAGGTGACGAGGTTCCGAACTACACGCTTCTGAACCAGGACGCCAAACAGATTCGCATCAAGAACTATCGCGGAAAAGCGGTGCTATTGACGTTTATCTACACGCGTTGCCCCGAGCCCGATCAATGCACGCTGATGAGCAATAACTTCGCGCAGATCGAGCGGCAGTTGGGCCAGGATCCAGAGCTATATGCCAGAACGCACCTGCTCAGCATCACGATCGATCCCACTTACGACGACCCGAAAGTGCTGCGCAGCTACGGCGCCGCGCACACTGAGCGCTACGAGAATGAGACTTTTTTGCACTGGGAGTTCGCGACGGGCGATCAGGTGAAGGAAATCGCACAGTTTTTTGGTCTACAGTACTTTCCCGAGAAAGATCAGATCATTCACGCGTTGAGGACCGTGATAGTGAACCCTGATGGGAAGGTCGCGAAGGTCTACACCGGCAATGAATGGAAGACCGAAGACGTCGTCGCAGAACTGAAAAAGACAGTGTCTAAGCCAGCCCCTTAATCTTCTTAATCTCCTCGGTGAGGACAGGTACAGCTTCGAACAAATCGCCGGCAATGCCGTAATCGGAGATATCGAAGATCGGCGCTTCGGGATCCTTGTTGATCGCCACAATCGTGCCGGAGTTCTTCATGCCGACTAGGTGTTGAATCGCACCGGAGATACCGAGCGCGACATAAAGCTTGGGCGCTACTGTTTGACCCGACGATCCGATTTGGCGATCGATCGGAAGCCATTCGGCGTCACAGATGGGTCGCGACGCTGCGAGATCGCCGCCCAAGACTTCCGCCAGTTTCTCGGCCAGTACCAGATTGTCTTTACTCTTTATTCCGCGGCCGACGGCGATTATCACTTCAGCTTTCGTGAGATCGACTGCTTGTTTCGCTTCCTGGAACGCAGGTTCGGGCACCATTCGCACGTCGCCAATCTGCACCGTCATGTTTTCGACTGCCGCCGAGCCACCCTTGGTCGCCTGGTCCGGACGGTAAGCGCCTGTTTGGAACGTCGCAAACACCGGAGCTTCACCGTCAGAAGAAACATCAGCATCGAGCTTGCCAAGGAAGATGCGTCTCGTGAAACCAATCTTGCCGTTGTCCGCTTTGGCGCGAATGCAGTCGCTGATCAACGACTTCTGAAACCGTGCGGCGAGTTTCGGAGCAAAGTCACGCACCTGGTAAGTGTGCGTTAAGAAAACGAGATTGGGAGCTACTTGTTTGACGACCTGTTCGAGCGCGTCGGCGTAAGCGTCGGGTGTGTATTCAGCTAGCTTCGGATCGTTGACAGTGATCACACGGGCGATGTCGTAACCAGCTATTTCCTGGGCCAAAGCAGACGCATCCGCGCCGAGCACAACCGCATTGACCGGCTGTTGTAACTGCGATCCAAATGTCTGCGCCGCCGCGATCGCCTCGAATGAACTGCGATTCGCAGTCCCGCCTTTGTTCTCTATAAAAACAAGAATTCCGTTACTCATCTATTTAAGTCCCCGAGCCAAAGTTTCACGCAAAGGCGCCAAGGCGCAAAGCAAACAGTCTTACCATCTTTGCGTCTTTGCGGGAAACTCTTAAAAAACTCTTGCCTCAGTGTGCAGCTTCCGCGCCAACTCGGCGGCGCCGGCTTTCGCGTCGCCATTGCCGAGCATCTGCGTCTGTTTCGTCTTCTGCGGTAGATAGATCTTCTCTATACGCTGGTGCGAAGGACGGTCAACGATCTCAGCCGGCGGCGTGACTTCTTTGATCTCTTTCTTCTTCGCCGCCATGATGCCCTTCAACGTCGCATAACGAATCTGGTTGATGCCTGACTGGATTGTCAGCAACGCAGGCAACGGCATCGTGTACCACTGGTACCAGCCGCTCTCGAGCTCTCGCTTCACGCGAAACTTGTCTGCCGCAGCGTCAACTTCAATCACGATAGTTGCGTGCGGGAGCCCAAGCAGTTCAGCCATGATCACACCGGTTTGCCCGTAACCGTGATCGTCTGATTGCAAACCAGTCATGACCAGATCAGGATTCTCATCACGAATCGCACCGGCCAGCACAGTCGCTGTCGCAAACGGTGAGACATGCGTCAGGTTGTCGCCAACAACGTGAATCGCCCGATCAGCACCGCGCGCAAGCGCATCTTTGATCACGCTTTTGACGCGCTGCGGCCCCATCGAACAGACAACCACTTCCCCGCCCAGTTTTTCACGAACACGCAACGCTTCTTCGAGCGCATATCCGTCTGATTCGCTTACTTCAAACGAGAGATCGGCTTCCTCGATCCACGTCGCGTCTTTGTTAATTCGCAGGATCGCGTCCTTGTTCGCGACCTG
>DASRPN010000154.1:0-6840 GCA_035646355.1 Pyrinomonadaceae bacterium
TCGAATCGACGAGCGTTTCTGGGCGGCAATACCCGGTTCCGGCTTGTCCTGACGCTGGGGCTGGCGGTAGTCCTCCCGGCGCTCGCTCTCATTTACGTCAGTTTTCAACACGTCAAATCGATCAAGCGCGACAAAAAAGTCGAGGCGCTCATCCATCGCGATTTTCAGTATTTGCTCTACGCGGGTATCAAGAAGATGAATGGCCAGGCCTACACGATGACCGAAGGCGCGCGTGACCAATTTCCGTCCGAGTCTGATTCAGAGGAAGAGAGACGAAGAAAACTGAAAGTCATCCTGGAGAAAAACCCCTGGTTCGAACACTTGTTCCTGCTCGACACGAAAGAAAATAAGACGGCAGCGATCGTAGTTGCCAAACCGGAATTGAAACCGGAATACGTGAAAACGTTAAGCGAGATGTACGCGGGTTGGTTGAGTATGGAAGGCGCGTATCTCACCGAGCAGATGCAAAAGAAGCCCAAGCCGATGGTTTGGTTTAGCGGAGACGGCCATGAACCAGAGGGCCCGCGGTGGCGCACGACGGCAATCTTCACAGTTCCAGAGATCGCCTCTTCGAAAGAGAGAACGGTTTTCGGCGGCGCCAGCTTCGACCGATTTTATCTAAAAGAAAAATTCTTTCCTGAGTTTGTGAATGACTTCACGTCGCAGAAGTTTGGTGAAGATCCCGGCGCCCACTTCGCTCCGCAATTTCACGAGCTCACTGCGGCTGAAGTGAACGAGCAAACTGATAAGCGCCTGGCGATGAAGATATATCCGGGTGACGCACAAAAATCAGAACCTGATCGTCCACTTGCAATCTCATCGGGTTGGGGAAATGGTAAACCCGAAGTCGCACAAACATTAGACGATCCGTTTCGCGGTCTCGCGATGGGCATCAAGTTTCAGGGCACGACGGCGGAAGCGATCGGCAACCGTTTTGTTCGGGAAAGCATGTTAATTCTCGGCGTGTTGTCGTTGCTGATGATCGGCGGGCTGGTGTTGACGTATCGCAGCGTGAACAAGCAGGTGGCACTCGCGCGTTTGAAGTCCGACTTCGTTTCCAACGTATCGCACGAGTTGCGCACACCACTCGCCCTGATTCGTTTGTACGCGGAGACGTTGGAACTGGGCCGCATCAGCACACAGGAAAAGAAGCTCGAATACTACGGAATCATTCGCAAAGAAAGCGAACGGCTCACAGCGTTAATCAACAACATCCTCGACTTCTCGCGCATTGAAGCGGGTCGCAAGGAATACGATTTCCGCGAGACTGACATTGCCGAACTCGTGCGAAACACGCTCGATTCTTACCGCTACCAGATCGAGCAACAGGGGTTCGCGCTCGAAGAACACATCGACCCAAGTATTCCTCCGGTACGAGTCGATCGCGAAGCTATCGCGCGAGCGCTTGTCAATCTGGTTAATAACGCGTTGAAATACTCAGACCGTGACAAATTCCTGCGTGTGAAGCTTTATCGCGCCAACGCTAATCTGAAGCTCGAGGTCGTCGATCGGGGGATTGGTATCGACCGCAACGAGCAGGCCAGAATTTTCGAGAAGTTTTATCGCACGTGCGATCCGCTGGTGCACAACACGAAGGGCAGTGGACTCGGTTTATCCCTCGTGCAACACATTACGCTCGCGCACGGTGGTCACGTGGAAGTTGAGAGCGCGCCCGGACGGGGCAGCAAATTCACGATGACGTTGCCGCTTGGGGGTCCGCAAGCGGGAACCAGCGCTGCTTAACGGAAAGGGACATTCGTCATGAAAAGCAAGATTTTGATCGTCGAAGATGAACCGGCAATGGTTGCCGGCCTGCGCGACAACTTCGAATACGAGGGTTACGAAGTGATCAGCGCGGAAGACGGTGTCAGCGGACTCGAACGCGCGTTGGCTGACAATCCGGATCTCGTAGTGCTGGATGTGATGATGCCGCGCATGAGCGGCCTCGACGTTTGCAAACAACTGAAAGCGAAACGGCCCTCGACGCCGATCATCATGCTGACCGCGCGCGGACAGGAGATCGATAAAGTTGTCGGTCTCGAACTGGGCGCGGACGATTACGTTACGAAGCCTTTTTCTATACGCGAACTGATGGCGCGGGTTAAAGCTGTTTTGCGTCGTGTTTCAGCGCCACCTGCGTCGCCTGAGGTTTACAAGTTCAGTGATGTCGAGGTCAACGTTCGTAGTAACGAAGTCAAGCGAAATGGCAACCTGGTTGATCTCTCCGCGAAAGAGTTTGCGTTGCTGGCATACTTCATCGCTCATCCGGTAGAAACACTGAGTCGCGATCGATTGCTTGATGCGGTGTGGGGATACGAGAACTATCCGTCTACACGCACGGTCGATACGCACATCGTTCACCTGCGACAGAAGCTGGAACCAAATCCGGAAGAGCCGCGTTTTATTCTTACCGTTCATGGCAGTGGCTACAAATTTGTTGGATAAGGACTTCGAACTATGTCCGCAGCAACAGCGGTTAGTCCGGTTAGTTCCCCAGAAAAGGTCAACGAACTCGAGCAAAGACTCGAAACACTTCAGAAAGATTACGCGGACCTGAATACCGCCATCTTCGAGGCCGCACAAGTACATCGCCGTTTGTGTGCGCCGAGTTTGATTCGCTACGGATCGTTTGAGATCGCGAGTGAGATTTTCGCCGTTCGTCATTTACCCGGTGACTTCTTCACGGTGGAAGAAACTGAACGCGGTCTCGTCTTCGCGCTTGGTGACATCGGCGGCAAGGGACTCGCGGCGGGAATGTGGGTGACGCATTTGATTGGTCTCATTCGCACGCACACCGCTGTTAGCAGCGACCCGCACACGATAGCGGCTGCAGTAAATCGTGACATCGCGCGGTTGGTGTCAGTTGAGCCGCTGAGCACGATGTTTATCGGCAGACTCGATGCCGGTTCAGGCACGCTCGACTATTGCAGTGCGGGACATCCGGCGGCGTTGTTGTTGCGCGCGGACGGGCAACTCGAATCACTTTCGGAAGGTGGGCCAATGCTTGGCGCCGTGCCGTCAGCTTCATTCCCTTGCGGGACTGTGCAACTCCGCACTGACGACGTCATGCTCGTATGTTCGGACGGCATTTTGGAATCGTTTGACGAGGCGGAGCGGGAGTTTGGTGTTCATCGTCTTGAAGCCGAATTCCGACGCGCGCAAGGCGGCTCGGTCGAGTCAATACTCTTTTCAGTTCTGGGCGCGGTGCAGGACTTCGCAGCGCCGCGTCCTCTCACAGACGACATGACTCTGGTCATTGTCAGAAACACGAACGAGAGGAACATGTGATGAGTAGTAGATTGAAACAGACTTTGTTTGTGACGTTGTTGTTGCTGGTGGCCATGCCGGTGGCCCTGGCAAAAGACGGTGAATCGAAGTTTGCCACGCTCAATGGCGCGAAGATTCACTATCAAAGTTACGGTGAGGGAAGCGATGCGTTTGTTCTGGTACACGGGTGGAGTTCCAATCTGACAGCCTGGGGTTATCAAATTCCGGATCTCGCAAAACGTGGCAGAGTGATAGCGCTCGACTTGCCTGGACACGGCCAAAGTGATAAACCGCAACTCGCATACACAATGGACCACTTCGCCGCGGCAATCGACGCCGTCCTGAAGGACGCGAAAGTCGCGCGCGGGGTGATACTGGGTCATAGCATGGGTACTCCGGTAGCCCGACAGTTCTATCGCAAGTACCCGAAGAAGACGCTCGCAATTGTGATCGTCGACGGTGGACTGAGGCCGTTCGGCGACAAGGCCATGCGCGACCAATTCCTGGCTAGTTTTAAATCGGCCAACTACAAAGAAGTCGGCACACAGATGTTTGGACAAATGACGCCGATGCTTAATGCCGAAGACAAAGAAAAGGCGTTAGCGTCGTTTCGAAACACACCGCAGAACGTGCTGGTGAGCGCGATGGAGGCCATGAACGACGAAGCGCTCTACACCTCGGACAAAATCAACGTGCCGGTGCTGGCGATCCTCGCAAAATCGCCTTTCTGGCCAGCCGATACGGAGCAGTTTTTGAAGGGCCTCGCGCCCGATCTCGAGTTGATCTGGTGGGAAGGTGTCGACCACTTCCTTCATCAGGAAAAGACGAAAGAATTCAACAGCGCGGTGATCGCGTTTGTCGACAAAAAGAAACTTTTGAAGTAGTAGAAGACCAAATCAAACGAAAGGGAAACACTCATGGCGGACGTAAAACCGATTCCTGAGGGATATCACTCTTTAACCCCCTACTTAGTAATTGACGGTGCTGCCGAGGCGCTCGAGTACTACAAGAAAGCCTTTGGCGCTTCCGAACTATTTCGCATGCCGCAGGGCGACAAGATCGCGCACGCTGAAATGAAGATCGGCGACTCGCCTTTCATGCTCTCCGACGAACATCCGGAGATGGGATACAAGGGACCAAAGTCGATCGGCGGATCGGCCGTGGGCCTCATGATCTATGTCGACGACTGCGACGCAGTTTTCAAGCAAGCAATCGACGCCGGCGGCACTGAAAAGAAGGCGATCCAGGATCAATTCTATGGTGACCGATCGGGAACCCTCGAGGATCCATTTGGTCACATCTGGACCGTCGCCACGCACAAGGAAGACGTGTCGCCGGAAGAGATCGACAAGCGTTTGGCCGCAATGGCAGCCGGTGGCGGAAGTCCTGGGTAACATAGTCGTTTCGCTGCGGCTTTGCCGTCTGATGTGCGGCGGGGGCTATGCCCCGCCGCTCTTTTGAACTTTAACAGTCGGGGCTGCGCCCTTGGTTCGGGCTTCGCCCGAGTTCCTGGGCCAAAGGCCGTACGGGGGGCAGCCGCTTGTAATTTCACTCATTCGCCGGCGAGGCAAGCCTCGCCGCAGATCGGGCGGCAGAGCCGATTTTGAAGTCGAACTGGATACGGAGCCCACCTATCTAGTGAGTGCTTGATGTGACTTCGCGCAGGCGTCGCTCGAGAAAGCGACGTTCGCTGTCGTTACTTACAAGGCCGAGAGCAAGCTCGTAGCTCTCGGCCGCTTCGCGGTTGGAACCCAAGCGACGCAGCATGTCGGCGCGTGCGGCAGGCAACAGGTGATAGCCTTCAAGCTCACCGGAATCCGCCAGTTCGTTGATCAGAGTGATGGCGGATTGTGGACCATCAGCCATACCGACCGCGACGGCACGATTTAGCGCGATGATCGGAGACGGCAGTAGTTCCTGAAGCTGATTGTAAAGGCTGACGATCCTGGACCAGTTGGTATCGGCGGAACGAGCTGCCTTGCAATGTTCGGCGGAGATCGCGGCTTCGAGTGCAAAAGGACCCGGCGTGCCGCTCAATGCCTCGTTGACGAGCGACAACGCCTCATCGATCTGCGGCCTGTTCCAACGCCGGCGGTCCTGTTCTTCGAGAACGACGAGATTCCCCTCATCGTCCAACCGAGCTTCGCGTCGTGAATCGTGCAGCAACATCAAAGCGAGCAGCGCAGTTGCTTCAGAAGGGGTTTGTGGTTCCAACAAAGTTGTGACTAAGCGACCGAGACGTATTGCCTCGGCGCAGAGGTCTGCCCGGACCAGGGGCTTACCGCTCGTAGGGGCGTAACCTTCGTTGAAGATCAGATAAATGGCAGTCAACACGGCATCAAGCCTTTCAGGCATGTCGCTCGTGTCGGGGATGGAAAAAGGAATTCCGGCATCACGGATCTTTCGTTTCGCGCGAACTAGTCTTTGGGCCATCGTCGCCGTGGGAACGAGAAAAGCTCGCGCGATTTCGTCGGTCTGAAGTCCGCCTAAAGTGCGGAGAGTCAGCGCGACCTGGGCTTCAAGTGAAAGTGCTGGATGGCAACAAGTAAAGATTAGGCGCAGACGATCGTCAGGGATTTCGTCGAAGTTGAGATCCGGACCATCTGTGGTCGGTTCGGCGGTTAATTCCGGAAATTCTTCGAGCTTTTCCTGTAGACGCGTTTGCCGGCGGAGCCGATCGATAGCCTTGTGTTTGGCTGTTTGAATGATCCACGCGCGAGGGGATTCTGGAACGCCTTCAGTGCGCCACTGGTCGACGGCGGCCGTGAACGCTTCCTGTGCAGCGTCTTCGGCGAGTTCGAAATCTCCAAATTGACGTATGAGAGTTGCAACAATCCGTCCCCAATCAGAACGATAAACAGTGTCGACAGCAACGTTGGGGTTCGGAAGCATGTTTGATAATAAAAAAAACTACATTGAAGTGTCGATCCTGGACCTTCCCGTTCGATTTAACATCGGAGGCACAAATTCATGAGATACATGTTGCTGGTTTATTCAGACGAACACGCGCTGAGCGACACCGAACGGGAACATTGCTACGTAGAGTCGGCGCAACTCGCGCGAGATCTCAGTGCGAGCGGCAATTACGTTTCTGCCGGTCCGTTGCACTCGACGGCGACGGCAACCAGCGTTCGTGTTCGCAACGGCAAACGGTTGGTGACCGACGGGCCATTCGCTGAAACCCGCGAACAGCTTGGCGGTTATTACCTGATTGAAGCCCCCAATTTGGATGCGGCAATGAGCATCGCTGAAAAGATTCCGGTTGCAAAGTACGGCACCATCGAAATCCGCCCGGTGCTCGAGATCACCGGTTTGCCATCGTCCAGTAATTAAGCAAAGGGGAGAAAGTAATGAAAGCAGCTCAAAGTAAAGAAAGAACCAACGACGAGGGGCAGATCCAGGCAATCATCGAGGATTATGCTGAAGGACTTAAAAACAAGGAGCCCGACCGGTGTGTCGCGCACTACGCCGACGACGTCGTGCATTTTGATCTCGCGCCGCCGCTTGAAAATCGGGGCAAGGAGACTGCCAGAAAGAACCTAACGGAATGGTTTAAGACATTCCGTGGTCCAA
>DASRPN010000155.1:0-81060 GCA_035646355.1 Pyrinomonadaceae bacterium
CCCGGCTGATGACTCGTGGCGTAAAGATGGGCAACGAGTCGATCGGTAACGCGACGATAGTCATAAAAGAGCGTGCGGCGAGCGTAGTCGCGAATGCTTCTTTCGCTCGACATAACGTTATAGAACGACGTGCCCAGAACCGGCGATTGCAGCAGTCCATAAAACGCGGCACCCGCCATTCGCGGTCGACGGTTCATCGTGTCGTAGCCGGCGGGCGCGTTGAGAATCATCGCGTTGATCAGTTCCGGATGTTCGTCCGCCACGCGCACGGCGTACGACGCGCCAAGTGAGCTCGCGACGACATTCGCGCGACCGCCTGCCACTTCGCGGATGAAATCGGAAATCAGTTCGACGTAGAGATCGGCTGAATAGGGCGCCGCCGGAGGTTTATCGGAAAAACCAAAGCCAAGTAGATCGAACGCGAGGACGCGAAAGTTCTGCGCGAGCTCATCGAAGTTCTTGCGCCACATGAAGCTCGACACGCCCGCGTCGATACCGTGAATGAAGACGATCGGAAGGCCGGGATTATTGACTCCGGCTTCCTTGTAGAAGATTTGGCCGTACTTCCAGGTAAACAGTTTTGCTTCGCCGCCGAGCGCGCTGTCGTCAGGCTCGAGGGCGTTACGCTGGATCGAAGCGTTGACGGCAGCGAGGGCCGCGACGCCCGCGCCACCGGCGAGCAGTGTTTTCCACCAATTTCCTAGCTTGCCCATTGTTGTTCCAGGAGAAAGGGAGACGCGGAGAAGCGGCGACCCGGAGAAAAACCGACGCGCAGAAATAATCGGAGGCCTTGGCTCCCCGCGTCCCCGCTTCCCCGCGTCTCCCCGTCCCGGTTAGTCGCTTCAGATGATCGCGAAGTCATATTGTTCCTGGTGAATCGTCACGTCGCTGGTGATTTCGATTGGACCCAGATAATCCTCGATTTCTACCAGCACGTCGCGCTCGCTCGATCGCAGGGTTTTCGCGACTTCCGGATTGATGCGCAGCGTGATTTGCTTGTTCTCGCTATCGCCGTTCATCCCTTTCGCGAGTCGTCGCGCTTCTTCGAGCAGTTCATAGCAGATCGTTTGCGGCGACTTGATCAACCCCGCACCCTGACAGTATTGGCACGGCGAGCAAAGCGTTCTTTCGAGCGACTGCTTCACGCGCTTGCGAGTCATGATCACCAGTCCGAAGTCGTTGAACGAAAGCACCTTCGTTGGTGACTTATCGTTGCGCAAAGCTTCCTGCAACGCCTGCATCACCTTCTGCCGGTTACGACGCTCCTCCATGTCGATTAAGTCGAGCACGATGATGCCGCCAAGATCGCGTAAACGAATCTGCCGTACGATCTCGTCGACCGCCTCGAGATTGGTGCGCGTGATCGTGTCTTCCAGGCGACCGCTGCCGCGACCCACGAACTTGCCGGTGTTGACGTCGATCGCCACCAGCGCTTCCGTCTGATTGATCACGAGATAGCCGCCCGACTTCAGCCACACACGCGGCTTTATCGCTTTATCGATCTCAGCCTGCACGCCATAGGCTTCGAGGATGGGCTGGTCCTTCGTATAAAGCTTTACACGTCGCACCAGTTTCGGCTGAATGCGATTCACAAATTCGACAATCGCCTGGTACTCCTCTTCGGAGTCGACTCGAATCGTTTCAAAATCGTCTGACAACTGATCGCGCAGCAGTCGTTGGACCAAATCCAGATCCTTATGGACCAGCGCCGGTGCTTTCGACTTCTCTGCCGCGCCGCGGATGTCGAGCCAGGTGCGGACCAGGTATCGAACGTCTTCACGCAAATCTTTTTCGTTGATGCCGACTCCCGCCGTGCGCACGATAAAACCACCGGACGGTATATCTTCTTCAGCGCGAATCGTTTGGATCAGCTTTCGCAGGCGATGTCGTTCGCTGTCCGACTCGATCTTCCGTGAAACGCCCACGTGTTCGACGGTCGGCATGTAGACCAGAAAACGGCCCGGTAACGCGATATGCGAAGTGATGCGGGCGCCTTTCTTGGCGATCGGTTCCTTCGCGATCTGGACCAGGATTTCCTGACCTTCGCTCAGCAGATCGGTGATCGCAGGTTGATAACGTTCGCGTCGCGCCTGTCCGCGATGACCACGTTGATCGCGGCGCCCTTCACGCTGATCGCGTGGCCGTCGTTCGGGCGCAGCGACGACGACTTCTTCCTGAATCTCGATCGCCGGCGTTTGCTCTACTTCGTCGTCCTGACCATCCGCTGGTGAAGCCTCGGCTTCAACTGTAGCGGCTCCGCCTTTGTTCTTGCTCGGACGGCGGCGTCTGCGGCCACCGCGACGCGTCGCGAACTCTCCACGCGACGGACTCTCACTCACGCTCGCCTTGGAATCTGCGTAAAGTTCCGTTTGCTGCTCGGAGTCTTCGCCTTCAGGCGATGCGGCTCGCTTCCTGGAAGGCTTCTTGCTCGATGCTTTCTTCTTCGAAGCAGCTTTGGTGGTCGGGGTCGACTTGGGTCGTTTCTTCGTGGCGGACTTTCGCGCTTTCTTACCCGCCGGCGCTTCAGCCTCGATCGCCTGCGCAGCTTCTTCTTCGTCGTCGCTGATGCGTTCAAAACCTGCGCTGCTCAAAGGCGCACTGGAAAGGTCGTCGACAAAAGTGGAGACGTGGGCCTCACGCGGACGTTGTCCTTCGCGCACCATCGGCTCGTCGTCGCTTACGCCATCGTCGACCCGTTCAAATGTCTCACTGCCAAAGCCACTCGAAAGCAACGAACCAACTTCAGCGGAACTGAAGTCGTCCTCGATGTTGAATTCAACAGCGTGAATCTGATCGAAAATGCGTTCCTGAATTCGCGCGTCCTTGAACATCTCGCCGTTGACTGCGGCGGACTCTTCTTCGTCGACGATGCGCTCGATTGAAGGATCGGCAGCGACAAAGGGTGTGTCGGGAACTTCGAACCTCGGTGACGGCGGTGCTTGCGGAGCTCCCTCCTCGCCTCTTTCCCAACGGCCTCGACGACGGCCACGGCGGCTGCGACGTTTTCCTCCGTCGGTCGCCTCCGGTGTTTCTTCGGGGAGTTCGGCGAGTCCGGCTTCGCCTGCTTCCGCCTCGATTCGTTCCTGTGTTGCTTCAATCTGTTGCTCGCGCTCGACGCGGTTGAGTGCGACTTCTTCAGCCGCTGCATGTTCGGGCTCCGGCGCGCCCTTCTTCGACTTGTCGATGACGATCCGTTCAAACTCTTCTTCCTCATCGAAAAAGTCGGAGACGTAAAGGAACGCATCGCGTTCGAGTCCGATGTCGACGAAAGCCGACTGCATGCCGGGTAGAACGCGCATGACGCGTCCCTTGTAAATGTTGCCGACGATTCCCTGATGTTGTTCTCCACGCTCGATGTAGAACTCCGCGACCTTGTCGTCTTCAATGATCGCTATCTTCTTTTCTTTTCCGTTGACGCTAACGATTAGTTGTTTTGCCATTACCAGCCTTTTCTCAGAATTGTTGACGGCAGAGCTTGCCTGCAAGCCGAGGGCGCGTGCGCGCGCGGGCGAGGCAGTTGCTCTGCACAGGATCGGCGACACGAGTAACTGAGTCGCCATGAAAATGATGAAACGAAGTTTGGCCGAGGAAGGAGTAGTTCACATCCGGCCGTTTGTGGATAGTTTTGGAACCGCACGCCGACCGGCGCACAATTCTCGTCGGCGGCGGACTAAATGGCTCCGCAGCACGACGGAAAATTCTTTCTCTCAACAGAAAACCTGACTAGCCGCAGGGCGCTCAGGGCCGGAGATGACTGACCGGGAGCATTGGCAGCGCAGTGGACCAAAGGTCGACTGGCTTGCTGCTGTCTGCTCTGAACCTGGTTAGATCTCGCGGAGCCGCTTGGGATTTTTGAGGTCCTTTACGCGCCTAGTTGAGCTTGGCCAAAGGCCAGGTCAGCGGCTGCAACCGAAGTTAATCTAAACCGTCTTACAGACGATTATAAAACCGGGCCTCGCCAGTTAAGTGCCAGAAGCACTACAGCTTCCCTGCATTCCTCGAGTCTTATTTTGACCTAAGCGCCTGAAAAAGCGGGGCGGGGCTGGGTGGAGTATAGCAGACGACGCAGATCCGCGAAACATCTGTGAAAGTCGGTGGTCAGTTGTCAGTGGTTAGTAGGTTAGTAGTGGCTTTGCACGAAAAGACCTCTTTTTCTGACTTATGTCTCCCGCAAAGACGCAAAGGCGCAAAGCGCTACCGCGTTTTTAAAGGATTTCTTTGCGCCTTGGCGCCTTTGCGGGAGACGATCTCCTCCGCAGAGGTACTTTTCGTGCCAAGCTGTTAGTAGTTAGTAACTAGTGGATCGGAGTTAAATCTAAAACGGACCACTGACCACGGACAACTGACTCGTCATTTCAGTTCTGATTGCGGTACTGCCGGTACTTCGGCAACGACTCGACGAGGTAATCAAAACCGAGCCATAAGCTCCAACTGTGGTGATAAAAAGCGACCGGGAAGATCAGCGCGACGATAAACAACACCACCAATACACTCTCGTATTTAGCGCCAATCACCAGCAAACAAAAGAAGCAGAACGCTAGAATTACCAGTTCGGTTATCACCACATTCGCCAGGATTGCCCCGACGAAAAAGCCGTCTTCACGTTTGTAGAGCGCGAGGCAAACGGGACAATGATGCCGGATATGAAAAGGGCGTTCTACGATTGAGCTCTCGCCACATGCCGGACAACGCAGCTTCAGAGCGCGCTTCAATACCCGAATTCCTTGTTCTTTATCGAATTTCATGACGGTTCCCGTATTCTACGCCCAGATGGGACGATCCCAAAGCCGTAACCCGTACAGAACACAGATTTTCAGCACGTTGCCTGAATCACGACAACCTTGGCCTTGACAGACACAAATGGGTTTAGTAGATCAATGCGCGAGTCCTCGACAAACTCAAATTAATCAGAAATACAAGGACCTGCGAACCATGTCATGGCAACGAATTGTGCTTCCTTTTACTACTGAAATTAGCCCGGATATCGTGGAAATTGGGAAACGGGCCCAGGAAGTTTATCGCCAGGAGAAACAACCCGAGGGCTTTGCGATGTTTCACGCGACGGAAGGCCCTGGAAAAGGCGATCATGAGGATCGTTGGATCGTTTACTTCTCGCCCGTCGCCGCCACAGTGTGCAGCGAAGCTGTATCTGACTACACCCTCGAACCGTGCGAGGTACCACACCACAACGAACCAAATATCGCGTTCGTTTTCGGCGACGCCAAAGTCATGGGCGCCCTTCGTCGTTAACCGTTGCTCCACGTCTGGCTGCCGCTCGCGCGCGTCCAGTTTGTAACGTTTTTTCCGACTAACCGCATTTGTATGTGGATCGAATGCTCGACGTAGGTCCACGCATATCTCATTCGAGGTGTCACAGTGCTTGTTACCCTCGGCTCCATCGGCTTTGGCCTGGTGTTTGGATGGTTACTCGGTCTCTATGACATTCGACCTGAAAAACTACCGACCGCTATAACAGCACTATCCGGCGCCTCCATTGTGGGAGCCGGCGTAACAACCTGGCTCGGTGGCCTCTCAGCCACAGCGCCATTTTCCGTGGCCGCGCTCACAGCTCTGTGGGTGCATACACAATGGCGTAGCGAACTTCGCAAACGCTATCCGAAGTCAACCAACACTTAAAGGAGAAACTCATGCTGCAAGAAGCCGCTCAACCCGCCGCCGAAGTCGCCACAATGCTGCAAAAGATTGGCGCGGGCGCTTTCGGAGCAGTAGTCGGCTGGTATGTTTACTACATCAATCGGTGGCGCAAGGACGATGTGCAGTTGAGTGACATCGTTACGCTGATTGGGGCTGTCGGTGGCGCTGCGGTACTCGCCCTCTTCCCCGAAAAGACCGATCTGTTTGGCGCTTACGGTATCGGTCTCGCTTCCGGGTTCTTCCTGTATTTCTCTATTCTGGTGATCCTGGTCAACAAAGCACCGGGCTTCAATTCCGGGTGGTTCATCGATGGACGAGGGCCCGCGCTTAGTAAAGACCAGGCGATCGTCGGTGGCAAAGGCATGGGTAGCACGCCACAGGTCGAAGACTAAGTTCGTATTTCTTCCGCAAGAGGTTTCGTCATGTCGCAAGATCCCTTAGAGCGGGTTCAACTCTTTCTGTCTGAAACGAGGGTCGACCCGCTCGCCCTCATGTTGGATCTCACAGCGTTAGTGCCCGAAAGCCTGCTCCAGAGGGCGATCTCGCTCGCGGAAAACGCGAGCGACCGTGCACTGCGAGTGTGTCTCGTTCACGCGCTCGCAGAACGTTTGCCCTCCCGAAGTAAGCGGAACCAACTGGAGGACCAGTATCCGGCTTTCGCCGGCATGTCGGTGGATGACGTTTCGGTTCCGGAAGGCAAAGAAGCTCAGCGGTTGATCGAGAAACTTTCCGAGGAAGAGCGATACAAAGTTTTCGATCAAATGTTCGCCGCTATAGAACCCGCGTTCCGTCTCCATAAACAAAGCCGTCGTCCGCAGGAGACCAAATCGATCGATTACGATTTTGGTGGTGTTGCAGCGATCGATCCGCCGGAAAATGTCGGTGGCAGCGATGCCGAGTCGGCGGGTGGGTTTGAGGGTGTCGACGACGGGTTTGAGTCGGTGGATGAACCGCTGCCTCAAGCTGTTGACGACGGATTCGAGGCTGTTGACGACGGACTCCAGTCAAAACCCGACGTCGTCAACCTCGGCTTCTCCCAAAAGGACGCTGCCGACAAGAAATTACAGAAGAACGAACCACTGCAACGGCGTCAGTCTTATTACTTCTGGCTGAACATCGGTAAAGAAGTGGACGAAGCCGCGATCGGAACGCCGCAGAAGATCGATCTCGAGCTACTTCCCGCCGAAGCCGTACTCACGGTCGCCATCTTCAATTTCGAAAACGAACTAGAGATCACGCCGGATGCGGACGTTGGCGAGTTGAAGATCCAAAAGGACGGCAAGGTGAAGGTGCAGCTTCAGCCAGTCGAAAAAGAATCGATTTCGTTATCGGCAAATGCGGGCGCCGATTTTCTCGAGCGTCATCTTGTGTTCCCGATCAGCGTTCCTGATAAGGAAGCGACGCATCGTCTGCGGTGCAATATCTACTGCGAGCAGGTGCTGGTCCAATCCTACGTTGTATCCGCGAACGTCAAAAGCACGTCCGACCCGGTTTCCGAAGCATGCACACAGCGGCTCGACTACGTCCTGTCTGAATCTCTGAGCGCGAGCCACCTCGCCAGCATGACGGAAGAGCCACACCTTCTGAGTCTGATGGTGAACGACAACGGCGACGGCTCAAGCACTTTTCGCTTTTTTGGTTCGGATGGTGGGGACCCATACAAAGACGACGCACCCATCGATGGTCAACAGCTCGCCGGATTTCTCCAACAGGCCCGCGCCGCTTTGCGTAAAGTCTCGTGGGATGATGAGGAAGAGTGGGACGAGAAAAAAGGAAAGTCTTACAGGTATCAGAACACAAAAGAGTTCGATGAGAAGAAGCTGGCGAAAGACCTCGCGTACCTGGCTCGCGCAGGATCGCGCATTTACAGCGGCTTTCAATCTAACCTGCGCAAGAAGCGCAGCGAGCTCGAAGCGCTATTGGCGAACACCGGGTTGATCCAAATCGCACTCAAGTTTTCACCTCGAGCAGTGCTTCCAGCGGCAGTTGTTTACGACTACGCCTGGAATCCAAACCAATTTAGTTTTCCCAACACAACTTTCGAACTGTGCCCGAGTTTTTCGAAGGCGCTGAACGAAGCTCGCAATGGTGGACCACCGTTGGAGGACTGCGTTTGTTTCAAGGGCGGTTGCGAGCTCAAGGCGATGACCAGGGAGATCGTGAAAACAAAAACGCTGAACGCTCTTGGTCCGATCATCTGTCCGAGCGGGTTCTGGGGTTATCGTCATCTGTTGGGTCTGCCGCTGACGCTCGGCGGTGAAGCGAACACTGACATTTCGCCGGTGATCGAGTTTAAGGACTCGCTTCAGATGTTCGCGTGCGTTTCGACGGATAAGGATTTCGAAGAACGCGATCCGCATCTCGACAGGCTCAAAGCGCTACAGGGACTCAAGTTTGAACGCGACGATGGTTACGATCCGTTCATCCTGCGTCTGAAGGCGCCGGCCGTACCTCAGATCATTTACTTCTACTGCCACGGAGGAGTGAAGGCAGGTTCGAATAATCCCTTTCTCCAGATCGGCGAGAAGGATGAACTCGACCCGAACAACTGGGGAGGCGAGGGCATTGAATGGTCCGGACCGAATCCGCTGGTGTTCATCAACGGCTGTCACACGACGTCGCTAAATCCCGAGGTCACACTCGACTTCGTTAGCTCCTTTGTGCGGGACAGCGGGGCCTCTGGTGTGATCGGGACGGAGATAACGATATTCGAACCACTGGCGGTGAAGTTTGCGGAGGAGTGTTTCAAGCGATTCATCGGAGCCCCGCCACATAAAGAGAAAATGCCGATCGGAAAAGCGGTTCGTGGCGCACGTCTGGAACTCCTACGCCAGGGAAATCCGCTCGGCCTGGTCTACATTCCTTACGCAGTCGCCAGTTTACGGTTACAGGAAAAACAGAACTGAGCGCCGTTAACTTACTGGCTCTTCTTTGCAGTAACAATGTGTGCTGATACGTCAAACCGAACGTGGCCATCGCTGGTCGTGTAAGAGCTGAGTACACATTCGGCCTCGTCCAGAATCTGTCTGATTTGTACTTCAGACAAGTTGACTCCCATCACTGGCAACCAGCCTCTGAGATCGGCTTCAACCATCACCCGAATACTGGGAAACAGGGCCGTCCCGGAATGCGTTGTGACTTCAATCGAATACGCGCCAGCGTTGGAAAACATTTTGCATAACTCATCTGCGTCACCAAGCACGAATGGAGCTCTCAACGCATGGGCGGCCTGTTGACCTCCAATCCGTTCAAACAGTTCAGCTCCTGCTGCGTACGCCGGAATTTTCTCAAGTGAATTCCAAACAGCTACCGCCAGGCGACCTCGGGAAGTCAGTACACGCAACATCTCGCTGATCGCTTGTACGTGGTCCATGAACATCAGGCCAAACTGGCTAACGACTATGTCAAAGGACTCATCAGAAAACGGTAACGACTCTGCTTTACCTTGTCGCCATTCGACGTCTGGCGTGATTTGTTGAGCAACCGCGATCATTCCGGGAACAGCATCAATTCCCGTCACACTTCCATTTGCGCCAACACGGTTCAGAATTTCACGCGCAAGTACTCCGGTGCCGCACGCGACATCCAGTACTCGTTCACCTTCCACGACCATCGCAACGTCCGCGACTTTTGAAGCGAATTGCCCTACAAGCGCAGGCACGAATAGTGCTTCGTATGCGCCAGCGGCTTCGATTTGCGATTGGATTTCGGGATCACTCACCGGCTTAGACCAACGAACTTATTCAACGCGGATTGAGGCTTTGTTACTCACCAGGCCGCGAACTTGAACACTCACCTTCAACTCGCCTGCACCGCCAAGCGTATCGGGGAGGCGCGCCGTCACCTGCGACATCCAGCGGAAGTTCTTCGCCCGAGCCGTTGCCTCAACCGGTAAGTCGAACAGACGTTCCTGTGAGTCTTCCGCCTGAACCGTTACGAACGGCAGATCCGCGGGCCCGAGTAAGACTCCGACTACAAAGAAAGTGATTCTGTTCCGGCCGTCAGTGGAGAGCGGGAGCGGCGCGATAAGGCGAAAAGGCTCACTCATGGTCGTGACTGAATCAAGTGCAAGCGCGCGTCCAGTATTGGTTACGAGTAACTGTGGCACCGGTGGTTCGTTCCCGGCACGTCGTTGACCATAGGAGAGATTGTCAATAAGCGCGTCCGGTGTCGGCTCGGGAAAGTCGAAGGAGACTATCAAAGTCTCAATCGGCTGATCAGAAACGAAGCCGACGAAAGTTGAAGTATCCGACGGGTTCATCGTGACGCTCTCACCCGTGGAGATTGCAAGGATCATCGGCGTATTTAACTGGTCAACTCCGACAGCGGTCGTACCGGGTGGAAGGGAGATCGTCATGCGCACGAATTCAATCAAGCTCGGAGCGCGCATGAGCTTATTGCCATTTTGCCCCGTTACAATCGACGGTCCATTGGCAGCACGAAAGATGACGCCGTCAATCTCAAGGAAAGACAAATCGTTAGGCACGTTCGCGCCCGATTCAAAGTCGATGGTATTCAGATTCTGTGAGGCAGCATTGAAGGACGCCCGATCGCGAAACACCGTCGCGTTGGCGATACTAAATGACGAGCAACAGACCAGAACAACAATGGCGCTCGAAACAAACAGTTTCATGATGGCACCTCAGATCGAAGCTGCGTGGTCCTGCTTTAATCTACGCCTGAAACATCTATTGATACAAGGTTATTCGATCTTCTTCGCGTTGGAGTCCTGACATGAGCCCAGCCTCAAAACGGCGCCTGTTACCTGCCCCTTTTCGTCCTTGACAAACATGATGTCCGTCTCGGTCTCTTTAGCAAAGAAGTGTGTCTCTGATAAAGCAGTCAGCGTCACCGGCATGCGGTTGCCTCCGCGCCATCGTAAGGCATCGCCTTCGCGCGTGACGGTGGCAATCGCGTTTGGTCCAAACTCATATTTCCCGACGAAAGAGTCCAACGCTTTGGGATCGAGTGTTATCGGATTGCGCTTTGGGGCGAGACGGGTCCCTTGAGCCTGTAGCAGTTGCCAGCGACCGTCCTTTCTTACAAAGATGCTGGTTATGACCGTTTCACGTACCGTATGTCGCGAGACAACTGCGTCACCGTAGACCATCAGATTTTCAAGTGCCGGAATCGAAACTGGAGTTGACGACAGTCGGTCGCTGCTCATGATGCCAGTGATTTGGGTCACCTTACTGATAACGCCGCCAGAGGGACGGATAAATTGGAATTCGTCCGCATAAAGTTGTTCGAGCCGCGCTCGATCTCTTTTCGTAATTGCGTCATTCAAGTCGCTGAACAGTTTCTGTATCTCTTCTTTCGTCTTGTCTTGCTGGTTCTGGTGGCTTTGTGCCAGGGCCACGGCAGGCGTTATCAAAAGAAAGACGATAACGAGATTCATAAATTTGCTCATGTGTTCCTCCTTCATTTCACGTGACGATCGAACCACGCAAGCGTCCGCTCCAGCGCGTCGATGCGATGCTTCGGTTCGCGCAAACTGTGACCTTCGCGCGGATAGCGGACAAAGACTGTTTCGACGCCACGACGCTTCAGCGCCATGTACATTTCTTCAGCCTGCGTGATGTGCACGTCATTATCCAGCTCGCCGTGAATAAACATCACCGGAGTCTGAACCTGCCGCACGAAACGCAACGGCGACCATTGCCACAATACTTCGAAGTTATCCCACGGAAATCCACCAAACTCCGCGTGAATCAGATCCTGGTAAAGAGACGTCGAATAAAAGCTAATAAGGTTACTAACACTCGCTACTGCCACGCCCGCACGAAAGCGCGGCGTTTGCGTGACGATCCAGTTCGTCATAAACCCACCGTAACTTCCTCCCGTCACACCCATGCGACCGCCATCGATCCACGCATTCCGCTTCAACGCTTCGTCGACACCGGCCATCAAGTCGCGATAATCACCACCGCCCCACTCATTCAACGTCCCATCGGAAAACCTCTGACCGTAACCACTCGACCCGCGCGGGTTCAAGTACAACACCGCGTACCCGCGCGCAGCATAAACCTGAAACGTCGCATTAAACGACCAGCCAAACATTCCGTGTGGTCCACCGTGAACGCTCACGATCAACGGACACTTGCGATCGCTCGTACAGCCGGCAGGTCGCATTAACCAACCTTGGATCTGCGTGCCGTCGAAGCTCGGGAACGTGATCTCCTCGGGAGCAACCAGTCGCATCGATCGCACTAATTGATCGTTGTGCCCACTGAGACGCCGCATCGGAATAGCGCTTCCATATCCCGACCAAACTTCCGCCGGACGCAAAGGGGTCCC
This sequence comes from Pyrinomonadaceae bacterium, assembly GCA_035646355.1. GTDB lineage: Bacteria > Acidobacteriota > Blastocatellia > Pyrinomonadales > Pyrinomonadaceae > PSRF01. Next base: position 11,953 of record DASRPN010000155.1, read on the forward strand.
GAATGTCATAACAAACGGGAACGAGATCTCACGCACGAGACTCGATCGATTGCTCAAACTGAAACTCGTGATCTGGAACGCAACCCGGGTCGACGGCGCATTAACAGGCGCTGCCATGTATTTCGCGTCCATGTCTGTGAAGACGCCAATCATTTCGCCTTTCCCGTAATGGAGCGAAAACCGGCTGACCTTTCCACCTTGAACGCTGATGCGAAATAGCGTGGTGAAGCCCTTGTCGCCCGCCAGATACAAGATAAAGCGGCCGTCGGCTGACCAGCGTGGATCGCGAACACGTCGATCATGCTCGAACGTCAATTCTTTTCCGTTGCCGCCAGTAGCGGGGATCACCCACAGATGCGCATCTTCAGCAACGCTGTCGATCGTCGTGACCTCACGTTTTGTTGCCGTGTAGGCAATGGACCGTCCGTCAGGCGACCAGACCGGATCGTATTCGCAACCCTTTGTCTGCGTGATCTGACGCGTTTGTCCACCAAGATCGACTGTGAAGATGTCAGAGTTATTGAAAGCGTCCGGATCGGATTCGTGGTTTGAGAGAAACAGGATCTCGTCGCCGAGCGGACTGTAGCTAACCGCGTGGTCGTAAAACGCACCGGAAGTTAATTGCAGCGGCACCGGCCGATCGACTTCCACCACCCACACGTGCGTGCGTCGATTATCGGAAAAGCCGGTGCGCGATTTGTACTGGATGCGATCGATAACGCGCGGATCGTCACCGCCCGCCGATCGATCTGCCGCGACCGGTCTTTCTGCACGAGCGGAGATATAAGCGATGCGTTTCGAGTCCGGCGACCATGAGAACGGTTCGCCCGCGTAAGTGATGAAGAAGTTCGTCGAAGTGACGGGCGCAATAAAACGCGGCTCAGGTTTGTCGAGTCTGATGACCCACAGTCCGTCATGTTCGTCCTGCTGGGACAGAAACGCGATCGACGTACTGTCAGGCGACCAACGAGGTGTCGACGCAGAAAACCCGGCCGGCAATAACGTGCGCGGTGCTATGCGGAGTTCGGGCCAGTCAAGATAGAACCCGGGTCGAGGTAAAGGCGTAGGTTGTGCCGTCGGTTCGACCGGCAGAATTTCAGGCAGCAAACGAGCGATCCAGAGCGTACTAACGGTCTTGTCGTCAGCAACCGAAGAAACCGTATAGACGACGAACTGCCCGTTCGGTGAGATCTGCGCGTCGGTAACGTTCGCGACCCTCACGATATCCGCTGGTCTCATCACACCGCGCGGTTGCGCTGAAGACGTAAAAGCAATTGCAATGAGCAGCAAGAGCATCGCGCAAAGGCGCAAAGACGCAAAGAAAGGCGTTATGCGAAATGGGGCATTGCCGCGCGTCGCTGGCAAGTAGCGGCAAAACGAACGCCTTCCTTTGCGCCTTTGCGCCTTTGCGTGACCCTCATTCCCGCACTCTATTAACGACCCTCTGAATTCCATCTTTCATTAGCTCCACGTTGAAGTTGATCAGCAAACCAAGCCGCTTATCCATCAATCGCAAATAAGTTAGTAACTGTTTTTTGTGAACAGGCAATATTGCTTCGACCGACTTGATCTCAACAACTACGCTATTCCCAACCAGCAAATCCACTCGGAAGCCAAGATCCAGTTTTACCCGTTCGTAATGAACCGGCAGAGTAAGTTCCCGTACCACGGTCAAATTTCGTTTTTGTAGCTCAAATTAAGAATCGCCTGGTAGACAGATTCCAGCAGGCCTGGACCAAGTGTCCTGTGTATCTTTAGTGCGGCATCGACCACAACAGTGGCAATTTCATTCTCGGTCATGTGAGGTCTCCTTGTGAGTAGGAAAATTGACGAACGCTAAATTACGGAGAAGGTTTTATTGAAGGAGACGCTGCTGGCGCCGGTTCCGCGATTTTTATAGTGGTTCGAAGCGTGTCCCACGCCGTCGCGAACTTCTTGATATCGCGATCTGGACCAAAGAGTGTCATCACGACGACTCGTTGGCCCACGAGAGCCCAGTAGATCTTCGCAGCGCCGGGCTCACCTCCCAGTGACGCGGTGAGTTGAACGCCATCGGCTTTAACTCCGCCGATCTCCGAAGTATCAGGCGACTTTTGCGGCGTTGCTCCCATGGCCACAAACTGCTTCTCAATCGAAGCGACATAAGGATCGATAAAAGCCTTTTTCGCCTCTGGGAGTTTCTCCGCGCCGATGCGGCCCTTATGCGCAAACACTCGCATCTGAATGTCGGCAGCGCTGTTCGCGAAACTGTACTGCTGGGCGTCGTCGTCGCTCATGTCCGTGAGCGTCCAGCCCTTTGGATAATTAAAAGAGAGATCGCCCTTCGAAAACTGTTGCGCGTCTGAGGGAGCTGGCGCGGGGGTTTGCGCGGAGGCAATGACGCCGCAAAAGACGACGATGACTAATAACTTAACCGTAAGTCTCATGTTTCTCCTCCGCCGGATCTATTAAGTAGCGGGCGTGCAACCGGGACGCGCTGTACCCGCGGTGTCCTGATTGCCGGCCGCGATCTGTTTCACCGTACTGCCTGACACGCAATTCACCGGTTCCCTTCTTAATCGATACAAACTTGTTGCCGCAGCTCGTCTCGACGATGTACTCGTTTCCGTTTCATGTAAGGGATCGTAATTGTTCGTTCAATAACTCCCAGACCTCACGCACGTGTTTTTCCGTCGTGCGAATGTTTCCGATCGAAAGTCGCAGCGTAAACTTGTCGTTCAAGCGCGTTTGTGAGAGAAGCGCTCGCCCACTTTCGTTGACGCCATGCAGGATTGCTTCGTTCAGCGCATCCAGTCCCGCTGCATCCAAACCCTCGCGACGCGCTCGGAAACAGACCAGTCCCAGCGGCACCGGCGCCAGCAATTCCCAATCACTTGACTCATCGATCCATGAAGCAAGCACTCGCGCCAAACGACAGTGCTCCCGAATTCGCGCCGCGAGCCCGTCGTGTCCAAAATAGCGAATCACCAACCACAGCTTTAGCGCGCGAAAACGGCGACCGAGTTGTATGCCGTAATCCGATCCGCTTCGCACCTTGTCCTGTTCCGGCGTACTTAAATACACGGGCGGAACGAGCGAAAACGCGCGCTTGAGCAGATCCATATGACGGCAATATAAAACCGAAAGATCAAACGGAGTGAAGAGCCACTTGTGCGGGTTCGTCACCAGCGAGTCGGCGCGTTCACAACCGGCAAGGATGTGTCGAAACTCAGGCACGACCGCGGCCGAACCTGCGTATGCGGCATCGACGTGCAACCACATCGCATGCTCTTCGCCTATCGGGATGATCTCCTTGATTGGATCGATACTCGAGGTGGACGTCGTTCCCACTGTCGCAACGATGCAGAACGGCAGATGACCGTCGCGCTTGTCTTCGGCAATGGCTTGCGCCAGAGCCTTGGCGTCCATGCGAAAATCTTTGTCGACCGGGATCTTGCGCAGGCTGCGTTGGCCCAGACCGAGCGTGATCACCGCTTTCTCAATAGAGTTGTGAGCCTGCTCCGAAACGTAAACACGCAGCAGCGGCAAGTCGGTTCGCCCGCTCATTCCCTCTTCACGAATGCGTTGCTCGACGCCTTCGCGCGCGGCGGCAATCGCGTGCATGCTCGAAACCGACGCGGTGTCGTAAATGATCCCGATCATTCCCGGATCGAGTCCCATCATCTGTCGTAGCCAGTCGAGTGTGACCTCTTCGAGTTCAGTTGATGCCGGCGACGTGCGCCACAGCATTGCCTTGTTATCGAAGGCGGCGGCCAACATTTCGCCGAAAATTCCCGGCGCTGAAGTTGAGGTCGCAAAGTAGGCAAAGAAAGAGGGATGACTCCAGTGCGTCAACGCCGGAACGATCAGCCGATCGACGTCGCCGAGGATCTTATCCATCGGTTCACCGTGCTGCGGTGGAGCATCGGGAAGTTGCGCTTTCAGATCGCCAGGCTCAAGCGCCGCCAGCACCGGTAGCTCTGGAACGCGCTCGAAATAATCGGCAATCCAGTCGACAAACTCGTGTCCGAAGCGACGAAAGTCTTCCTTATTCATGTCGCCTAAGTCGGGTGCGAAGCCGGTTTTGGCAGGTGTGGAGTGGCTCACGAAGCCCCTATATTACAGTCATAACCCAAAGATCTGCACGGCTTACAATACTCTTGCCTTTGCGCCTTTGCGCCTTTGCGCCTTGGCGGGAAATAAGTTTCGGAGTATCTCCGGCAGAGGCGCAAAGGCGCAAAGAGGAGTTTTACCGGGACTCATTTTCCCAACCGCAATGCCGTAACCGGCTGCGCACTCGACAGTTCGGGTGAAATCGCTATAATTCGTCGCTGAACCAATAAGTCACAGTTTGACCCGGGCCCCGCTCGTAAATCCAATTCGCCGTTAGTGAGGACCACATGAAACGCACGTCACTCGCGCTTTTGTTGATTACTACACTCTGCTTCAGTTTTGCCTGTGAACGCCGTGGATCAGGCACCAATGCCACTGATGGTGGCGGTGAGATCGTAATCGGCTACTACGGCGATCTTACGGGACGCACTGCCAGCTTCGGCGTATCGACAAAGAATGGAGTCGAGATGGCCGCCGATGAGATCAACAAAGCCGGGGGCATCATGGGACGCAAGGTCAGAGTCATCGTCGAAGACGATCAGGGCGAACCCAATAAAGCGGCAACTGTGGTCAGCAAGCTGGTGAACCAGGACAAAGTCGCTGCCGTACTAGGCGAGGTAGCGTCGTCAAACAGTTTGGCCGCGGCGCCGAAGGCCCAGGAAGCCAAAATTCCGATGATTTCGCCTTCGTCCACTAATCCAAACGTGACTCAGGTGGGCGACTTCATCTTCCGCGTTTGTTTCATCGATCCTTTCCAGGGCGACGTAATGGCGAAGTTCGCTGCCAACAATTTGAAAGCGAAAAGAGCCGCTATCCTCTATGACTTCAATGCCGACTACAGCCGTGGGCTTCGCGAGTTTTTCACGCGTAGTTTTAAGGGGCTCGGTGGGCAGATCGTGGCAGAACAGTCGTACACGCAGGGCGACCGCGATTTCAGCGGTCAGTTAACGCAGATTCGTGCGGCAAATCCTGACGTGATTTACGTGCCGGGTTACTACGGTGAAGTCGGCGTCATTTCCAATCAGAGCAAGCAACTCGGAATCAAAGCGCCATTGCTCGGCGGCGATGGTTGGGATTCCCCTCAACTTTGGGAACTCGGCGGCGCATCTTTGAACGGCAATTACATCTCGAACCACTACTCAGTCGACGATCCATCGCCGGCGATTCAGAAGTTTGTGGCCGACTACAAATCCCGCTACAGCATCCTCCCCGACGCACTCGCCGCGCTTGGCTACGATTCAATGCGAGTTCTTGCTGACGCCATCACTCGCGCCGGCGGCACTGATGGCACGAAGTTGCGCGATGCGATAGCGCAAACGAAAAACTTCGCGGGCGTGACGGGATCGATCTCGATCGACAAGGATCGAAATGCGGTGAAGCCCGCCGTCGTCCTGAAACTCCAGGATTCAAAATTTGTTTACGACACCACGATCTATCCGGAAGGTATGACACCGCCGGCGTCGTCTGCTGCCTCGCCACCGGCACCAGGCTACGCCTCACCGGCCGCCGCGACTTCGCCGGCGACGGGGGCACCAGCACCTCCACCGCCGACTAAGGCTGCGAGCCCGTCGCCGAGCAATAGGTGAGCCGTTTCGATGGATACCTTCGTTCAGCAACTAATTAACGGTCTAAATGTCGGCGCCATCTACGCCCTGATCGCTCTGGGCTACACGATGGTCTACGGCATCCTCCGTCTAATCAATTTCGCGCACGGCGACGTTTACATGGTGGGCGCATTCGCAGGTTTTTATATCGCGCTCTACGCGGGTTTCGCTGCCGGCGCGTCGCTGGGTACGTTGATCCTCGTCCTTCTGGGGGCGATGATTATCGCGGCGGTCGTGGGCATGATCATTGAACGATTCGCTTACCGGCCCGTGCGAAAATACTCGCGCATGACGACGCTGATCATGGCGATCGGCGTTTCGCTTTTGATCGAGAACCTGTTTGTGGCTCAGATCGGCGCGACGCCGCGCGCGTTTCCTGATTTTTTGGGATCGCAGAGTCAAGCACCTTATCGTCTCTTCGGTAACGCCGCGATCTCGAAAGCACAGATCGTTATCTTTCTCGTTTCCATCGCGTTGATGCTGCTATTGCAGTGGATCGTGTTCAAGACGAAGGTCGGTACGGCGATGCGCGCCGTTTCCTTCAACCTGAACTCGGCGAAGTTGATGGGCATCAATACCGACGCGATCATCAGCCTGACATTCGCGATTGGTTCAGCGCTGGCAGCAGCAGGCGGTGTTTTGACCGCGCAGTACAATCCAAACATCGATCCGTTGATGGGAATACTAACGGGATTGAAAGCCTTCGTGGCCGCGGTACTCGGCGGCATCGGAAACATACCCGGCGCAGTGCTCGGCGGTTTGCTCATCGGCGCGGCGGAGACTCTAGTCGTGGGTTACGGACATCATATCGGCATCGCTTCCACTTACCGTGATGCAGTGGCTTTTGCGATCTTGATTCTGGTTCTTTTGCTTCGTCCCTCAGGTCTACTCGGATCAACCGTACAGGAGAAAGTCTGAAGGCTCGCAAATCGACATCCACTGAATGCCAACCTTCATTAAACGGATTCTGGGTTTAGTCGTCGTCGTCGTAGTGCTCGTGGTTTTAAACGCGTTCATGAGCCGGGACGGTCTCTTTGGTTTTGGACTGCCCTACTACTACGCCGAACTCCTCAACCTAACCGGCATCAGCATCATTCTTGCCGTCTCGCTAAACCTGATCACCGGGTTCACCGGACAGTTTTCAATTGGACACGCTGGCTTCATGGCTGTCGGCGCTTATTCGTCTGTATTCCTGACTGTTTACTATTCACAGTCCGCGGAGCAGGCGTTGGCAGGTTTGTTCGGCGCAACGGTCGCTCAAGCTCTGGTTTTTCTTGGCATCGTTGTGTTCGGCGCGCTGGTGGCTGCCTTGGCTGGGTTGCTGGTGGGAATTCCGAGCTTGCGACTGCGCGGCGATTATCTCGCGATCGTTACGCTGGGTTTCGCGGAGATTATCCGCATTATTATTCTGAACATCGATCGCGTCGGCGGCGCGACCGGCTTTCGCGGCGCAGTGGCGCCGTGGGAAGGCCGTCCGATTATTCCGCTGTATGCAAACTTTGTTTGGATAGGTGGCTTTGCCGTAATCACGATCGTAGTCGTCTACAACATCGTCCGTTCCGACATTGGACGCGCGCTGATCTCGATTCGTGAAGACGAACTCGCTGCCGAAGCAATGGGTATTAATACGACCCGTTACAAAGTGCTGGCGTTTGTCATCAGCTCGGCATTCGCCGGCATCGCGGGCGCACTCTTCGGCCACTTCCGTCAGTTTCTGCACACCAACGACTTCCAGTTTATTCGCTCGATCGAGATCATAATCATGATCGTGCTTGGCGGAATGGGATCGATCACAGGGGCCGTGCTAGGCGCGATTGTGATCACCATCTTGCCCGAGCTGTTGCGCCAGTTACCCGGTAATCTCATCCACTATCGTCTCGTCATTTATTCAGCGTTGCTGGTCATTATCATGTTGACGCGGCCACAGGGGGTGATGGGCGCGCGAGAGTTTGGCATTCCGTGGCTGAAGCGAGCACAGAAGCGACCTGAAGGCGACAAGCCGGCCGGCGAAAAGGGCGTGCCGATAACACAAGAGGCACAAAAGTAAGACGCTAAAAGGCACAAAACGGAAAGAACATGGCGGAAACGAAGACCAACGGCAGCGATCATCCACTAACGACCAAAAAGTGCACCATTCGTTTCGGCGGATTAGTAGCCGTCAACGAGCTCGACATGCGTGTGCGCCAGGGAGAGATTTATGGATTGATCGGTCCCAACGGCGCCGGAAAAACGACGATCTTCAATCTTCTAACCGGCGTCTACACGCCAACTTCCGGCGAGCTTTATTTCAACGGCGAGCGGATCGACGGACTCAAGCCGTACGAAATCTCGCGCCGCGGCGTGTCGCGCACTTTCCAGAACATCCGGCTGTTTCCAAGTATGTCGGTGCTGGAAAATGTCATGACCGCGTGTCATCGGCACGCCAAGCAGAACCTACTCGACGCCGTCCTGCGGTTGCCGCGATTCGAACGTGATGAACGCGAGCATCGCGAGTTTGCGCTGGAGTTACTGGAAATATTCGACCTTGCGCGTTTCAAAGATGAAGGCGGAACGAGTTTGCCGTACGGATCACAACGTCGGCTCGAGATCGTGCGCGCGCTCGCGACGAGGCCGCAGCTGCTGCTGCTCGACGAACCCGCGGCGGGTATGAACCCGTCAGAGCAGGAAGATTTGATGAACTTGATCAAGCAGATCCGCGATCGCTTCGGACTCACGATTTTGCTCGTCGAACACAACATGAAAGTGGTGATGGGTGTGTGCGAAAGAATTCAGGTTGTCGACTACGGGAAGTCGATCGCACTCGGTCTTCCTGAAGAGATCAAGAATGACCCGAAGGTGATCGAAGCGTACCTCGGAGATTAGAGCTTAGTGTTTAGTACTTTGTCAGTGGTCCGTAGTCAGTGGTCAGTGATTTACGAACTGACTACGGACTACTGACTACTGACTACTGACTACTGACTACTGACAAAGTACTAAACACTAAGTACAAAGAACAAACAGAATGCTTTCACTCGAAAACGTTTCAGTAAACTACGGCGCGATTGAAGCTCTCACGGGCGTGTCGCTGCACGTCGAGCTGGGCGAAGTCGTGACGCTGATCGGGGCCAACGGCGCCGGAAAGACAACCACGCTGCGCACGATCACCGGACTACTTCAACCACGGCAGGGCCGAGTAGTTTTTGAAGGTGAAGACATCAGCGCCAAGCCCACGCACAAACTGGTCGCGCGCGGGATCTCGATGTCGCCCGAGGGACGCGGCGTATTCGCGAACCTCTCGGTTCGCGAGAACCTGAACATGGGCGCCTACCTGAAGAAAAACAAAGCTGAGATCGCCGCCGACATGGACCGCGCGTTCAAGATGTTTCCGCGTTTGAAAGAACGGGAGGCGCAGAAAGCAGGAACACTCTCCGGCGGTGAGCAACAGATGCTCGCTATCGGACGCGCGTTGATGTCAAAGCCGCGGCTTTTATTACTCGACGAACCGTCGCTGGGTCTCGCACCGCTCGTCGTGCACACCATCTTTGAAGCGATCGACGAGATCAAAAGTAAGGGCACTACGATTCTGCTGGTCGAGCAGAACGCGCACGCTGCCCTGGGCCACTCCGATCGGGCTTACGTTTTGGAGACGGGAAGAATAGTTATGGAAGGCCCATCGAAGGACCTGGCCAACGACCCCCGGATTAAAGAAGCTTACCTTGGTGAGTAGATTACGCGTTAGCAGTCAGTCAATTCAGTGGTGTCTTAGCTTGCTAGCATTCTCTGCGTACCTCCGCGATCCTCTGCGACTCTGCGGTAAACGAACCGCAAAACGTATAAACCGCAGAGACGCAGAGGACCGCAGAGAGGAAATCAAGACCCTACCGTCAATTCCGAAAGCCCCCCGGCAGCAGCATACGAGTCTCCACTTACAAAAGATAATCCTTCCGGTCGTGCTGGTGATGCTGGCACTGGCGTTTTCCTGCTCGCGCGACACCGCTGAGAACACAAATCAACCAGACCGCAGCACGATCAAAATCGGTTACTTCGGCGATCTGAGTGGTCCAACTTTCAACTTCGGACAGTCCGGGATCAACGGCGTGCTTATGGCCGCCGATAACATTAACCAGGCCGGAGGCATTAACGGCCGGCGCATCGACGTCGTGATCCAGGATGACAAGGGCAGTCCGGAAGAAGCGGCACGCCTCACGGCAAAACTGATCGATCAGGACAAGGTGGTAGCGATCATCGGCGGCGGCACGTCGGGGAACAGTCGCGCGGCCGCGCCACGGGCACAGTCGTCGCATGTGCCGCTGATCTCGCCCTCGTCAACTGACCCCGCGGTGACGCTCGTCGGCGATTACATCTTTCGCGCGTGTTTTGTCGACGAGTTTCAGGGCGAAGTGATGGCAAGTTTCGCCTTCAACTCACTCAAAGCACGCAAGGCCGCGATACTTTTCGATTTCAACTCCCCGTACGGACGCGGTTTGACAAGCTTCTTTCAGGCGAGTTTCAAACGTCTCGGCGGACAAATCGTTAACGAGCAGTCGTACACGCAGGGCGACGTCGAATTCAAGGGTCAGTTAAGTTCGATCAAGGCGTCTGAACCTGACGTGATTTACATTCCGGGCTACTACGGCGATGTCACGTTGATTGCCAAACAAGCTCGGCAACTTGGTCTTACGCAACCGTTGCTCGGCGGCGATGGGTGGGACGCGCCTGAGCTGTGGCCGCTGGGAGGCGACGCTCTGAACGGTTCGTACATCTCGACGCACTATTCAGTTGACGATCCTTCGCCGGCGATTCGCTCGTTCGTGGACGAGTACATGCGACGTTACGGCAACCTCGCGCCGGACGCACATGCCGCGTTGGCCTACGACGCTGCGCGAATTCTCTTCGCCGCAATTACGCGCGCCGGATCGACCGAAGGAGCAAAAGTGCGCGAAGCCCTGGCGCAAACGAAAGACTTCAACGGCGTGACGGGGATGATCAGTATGGACCGACACCGCAACTCAGTGAAACCAGCAGTTGTGTTGAAGTTGATGGATGTGAGGTTTATTTACCAGGAGACGATTCAGCCAATTCGCGTCGAGCATTCGCCAGCGACTCCTTCACCGACGCCCTCGCCGTCCCGCCGGTCTGCGACTTCCTAGTTAACGTTTGTTCTAGAGACAACGCGTCGTAGACGTCCGTGTCGATGAGCGATGAGAACGTCTTTAATTCTTCGAGACTTATCTCTTCCATCTGTGTTTTCAGTTCGATCGCACGGACCACGACTCTACCGACGATCTCATGCGCGTCTCGAAACGGCATTCCTTTGCGGACAAGATAATCGGCAAGCTCGGTTGCATTCATATAACCGCCGAGTGAGGGTTTGGTGACGGTGATGTTTGTTAGAACGATGCTCGTCACTTGCAACGACGCCGTAACAGTATCGAACGCGTCAAACACCGCCTCCTTGTCTTCTTGCATGTCTTTGTTGTAAGCGAGCGGCAGACCTTTCAACGTCGTCAGCAGTCCAAGCAAGTCTCCAAACACACGACCCGCCTTTCCGCGTACCAGTTCCATCGAATCCGGATTCTTCTTCTGCGGCATCAGACTCGATCCGGTGGCAATCGCATCACCCAACTCGAAAAACCCAAACTCAGTCGTCGCATACACAATCACGTCTTCAGCCAACCGCGACAGGTGGACCATGATCAACGAACACGCACTGAGGAACTCAACACAGAAATCGCGATCGCTGACGGCGTCGAGACTGTTTTTCGTCACATCTTCAAAACCAAGCGACTGCGCGAGTGCGGCGCGATCGATCGGAAACGATGTACCCGCCAGCGCTGCTGATCCCAGCGGCATGACGTTCACACGCCGGCGAGTATCGATCAGCCGTTCGCGATCGCGCGACAACATCTCGAAGTATGCGAGACACCAGTGCGCCAGCAACACAGGTTGCGCCCGTTGCAAGTGCGTGTACCCGGGAATGACGATTTCGGAGTTCGCGTCAGCAAAGTCGAGCAGCGCGGTTTGCGTGAGTCGAAGCGTTGCGTCGAGGTTGTCGATGCCCTGGCGCAGCCAGAGTCGAAAGTCGGTGGCGACTTGATCGTTGCGGCTGCGTCCGGTATGCAGCTTCCTCCCTGCGTCGCCAATCAATTCGACTAATCGCGCCTCGACAAAGGAGTGCACGTCTTCTTCTGGCGCGTCATCCTGGCAACCACGGTCGAAAATCTTCTTGAGAGCATCACGGATCTGCGCACCCTCTTCCGCGGTGATAACTCGCGCGTTTTCGAGCGCTTCGGTGTACGCGATGCTCGCCGTTACATCAGCCTCAAACAGCCGGCGGTCGAAACGAAATGAGTTATTAAAGGCCGCGAAGCCGGGATCCGTCTTGTCCTTGAATCTGCCACCCCACATAAACCAAAAGTCTCCTTGACTACGTCCAACTCGCATGCTAGTTTATGCATCTATGCAACGATTATGCAAGTTGGTTGCATAAGTTGGCATGAATAAGCGCGACCGTCAGCAGAAGATTTTGAGCCTGATTCGAGCCAAGCCCATCGGCACGCAGGAAGACTTGCGTGCTCTGCTCGAGAAGTCCGGCGTGCCGGCCACGCAGTCGAGCGTGTCTCGCGATTTGGAAGAGCTCGGCGTCGTCAAGCACCACGGCCATTACACGCTGCCGCGAACAAATGGCGCGGCTGCGCGCGGCCTGCTGAGTTTAGACCACGCGGGCGACAGTTTGGTAATCGCCCGCACCGTGCCGGGACTCGCGTCGGCAGTAGCAGTCGAGATCGACGCCGCCGCGATCCCTGAGATCGTCGGCACGATTGCTGGCGAAGACACCATCTTTATTGCAGTACGCGATCAGAAAATGACCGTAAAGAAAGTTTGGAAGTTATTTGGGACCGCGGATGAAAACAATTAAGAAGATAGTTTTGGCTTATTCGGGTGGTCTCGACACTTCGGTCATGCTCCGCTGGCTCAAAGAGCACTACGACTGCGAGGTCGTTTGCTACTGCGCCGACGTGGGCCAGGGCGCCGAGTTGTCGGGTCTTGAAGAGAAAGCCCACGCGACCGGAGCGTCGAAACTTTACGTGGAAGATCTGCGCGAGGAGTTTGTGCGCGATTACGTTTGGACCGCGGTTAAAGCGAATGCGGTTTACGAAGGTGTTTATCTGATGGGCACTTCCCTCGCCCGTCCTGTGATCGCGAAACGGCAGATCGAGATTGCGCAAAAAGAGGGCGCGGACGCGGTGGCCCACGGGGCGACCGGCAAAGGAAACGATCAGGTCCGCTTCGAGCTGACTTACTACGCGCTGCAACCGGACATCAAGGTGATCGCGCCGTGGCGCGAGTGGGAGTACAAGGGACGGGCAGATTTAATCGCTTACGCGAAAGAGCACGGCATCCCGGTCACGGCCACGGCCGAGAAACCATACTCGACTGATGCGAACTTGATGCACATCTCGTACGAGGGCGGCATCCTCGAGGACCCGTGGGCCGAACCGCCGGAGAACATCTTTCAGCTCACGCGCTCGCCTGAGAACGCAAGTGCCGAAGCGCAGTACGTCGAGATCTCTTTCGAGAAAGGTGAGCCGGTGGCGGTTGACGGGCGCCGGCTTGATCCGGTCACGCTGCTTGAGACCTTGAATGGATTGGGCGGCGCGCACGGGATTGGTCGTGTCGATCTCGTCGAGAATCGCTTCGTGGGGATGAAGTCGCGCGGCGTGTACGAGACGCCCGGCGTCACGATGCTGCACGCAGCGCATCGCGCGCTCGAGTCAATAACTCTCGATCGCGAAGTCATGCACCTGCGCGATTCGCTGGGTGTGAAGTTCGCCGAGAGCGTGTATTACGGTTTCTGGTTTGCGCCGGAATTCAAGCTCATGAGCAAGCTGATTGACGAAACGCAGGTCAAGGTAACTGGCGACGTGCGTCTTAAGCTTTATCGCGGAAATACGATCGTCGTCGGACGTCGTTCACCGAATTCGTTGTACGACGAGAACATCGCCACGTTTGAAGCCGACACCGTTTACAACCAGCGCGATGCTGAAGGATTTATCAAGCTCAATGCGTTACGCCTGCGATTAGGGGGGCAAAGGTAATGAATGCGAAATTGCGGGATTGCGAAATTGCGGATTTGGCAGAGCGCAGAATTGTCCAATTGCCAGATGTCGAGAACGGCACGTCGCGGAATGAGTTCGAACTGCTGAACTCGACCAATGCCGCAATTTCGCAATCTCACGATTCCGCAATGGTTTCCGTCGTTGATGTCGATAAAATCGGATCGGCCACGTCGCCGCTTGGATTGGCGAAGACCGTCGGTTTCGTAAGTTCATCGTCGTCAACGCGTGCGGGAGATGTTGTTGTCGTGCGCGCGCTGACTGACAGTGCGACTTACAACATGCTCGAGCTGCCCACAGGACGTTTGGCGAAGATTAATCCGGGCGACATGTTGATTGGCGTGCTTGGTCGCCGGCGTGCGTTGAAGGGTTTCGTCGGCGACGTTCCTGCTAGCGTGAAAGCAGGAGACGAACTTCATTTGCTCAACATGGGCGGTGTGATTGGTTGTTGCACCGGACATCACTCGAGTCTTGGCGAGGCGATTAAGCTGGAAGTGATTGGACTCGTGTGTGATGAAGACGGCCAGGTGCTGAACATCGCAAACGCCGCGTTACCATTGCGCGCACGACTGGGTAAAACCGCGCCGATCGTAATGATCGCCGGCACTAGTATGAACAGCGGCAAGACGTACGCCGCTACTGAGTTAATTAAACAAGCGACGCGAGCGGGGTTGAAAGTTGCCGCCGCTAAACTATCCGGTGTGGCCTGTCTGCGTGACACGCTGAACATGGCAGACCACGGAGCTGTTGCCACTGCGAGTTTTCTCGATTGCGGTTTGCCTTCGACTGTTGACGTCGAAGACCTTGCGCCGATGGCGAAAGCCATCATCGCGAAACTAAATGAGATCGCGCCTGATCTGATCGTCATCGAGTTAGGCGACGGCATTCTCGGCGGCTATTCAGTCGATACAGTATTCAGCGATGTGGAGTTGCTGGATGCGACCGCGGCGCTGGTGTTCTGTGCGTCTGACTACGTTGGGGCGTGGGGAGGGATCGAGTTGTTGCGACGGCGCGGTGTCGAGGTCGATGTGGTTTCCGGTTCGGTTACTGACTCGCGCATGGGCGGCGACTACATCAAGTCGCAGTTCAATGTGCCGGCAGCTAATGCGCGGCGTGAAGGTGAAACGTTGTTTGAGTTGGTGATGGCTAAAGTTGGAGCAACAGTAGCAGTCTGACGATGAATAAAATCCGTGTGGCAATCCTTGGTGGTTCTGGTTACGGCGGCTCCGAGCTGCTGCGTATTCTGCTGTCTCATCCGAACGTCGAACTGGCGCTCGTAACGGCGAACGAACACGCGGGCAAGGCCGTCGGCGAAGTGCACCGCAATCTCAATGGGCTGACTGATCTTAATTTTGTTGCAGCGCCGGAAAGCATCGATACCGTCGATTGCGTTTTCCTCGCGCTCCCGCACGGGCGGGCAATGGACATCGTTCCGCGACTGCCCGGTGAAACCAAGGCGATCGATCTGTCGGGCGATTTTCGACTGCGCGATCAAGCTGTTTTCGAGAAGCACTACAAACAACCGCACACCGCGATGGGAGTTCAGGCGGAGTTTGTTTATGGTCTGACTGAGACAAATCGCGAAGCAATTAAGAACGCGCGACTGATCGCTAACCCCGGCTGTTTTGCTACTGCAACGCTACTCGGACTAGCGCCTCTCGTTGCGAACGGCGTGCTCACCGGTCGCGTGATCGTTGACGCGAAGACGGGATCATCGGGTTCGGGCGCTAAAGCGGCGGCTAACACGCATCACCCGCAACGCATGAACTCGTTCTACGCGTACAAGCCATTCACGCATCAGCACGTGCCCGAGATCGAACAAGAACTCGAACACGTCGGCGATTGGACCAACGAACTCGTCTTCATGACACACTCGCTGCCGCTGTCGCGCGGGATCTTTGCGTCAATTTATGCTGAGACAAAAACAGATCACACCGAAGATCAATTGCGAACAATGTTCGCAGATTATTATCGCGACTCCTTCTTCGTCCGGCTGGTAAACGGTTCGCCTGACATCAACTGGGTGAAGACGACTAACTTCTGCGACATCGGATTTGCGGTGCGCGCAAACTCCATCGTGGTCTTCTCTGCGATCGACAATCTCGTGAAAGGCGCCGCCGGTCAAGCAGTGCAGAACATGAATCTTATGTTTGGTCTGGATGAAAAGACCGGTTTGATGCTGGTCGGTACAAATCCGTGAAATCCGTAAAATCCGTGGTTCAGATCGAGGACGAGTTTCAGCTCGGCACTTATAAAAAAATGCCTATCGCCGCTGAACGTGGCGATGGTGTGTGGATCTACACGACTGACGGCGACAAGTATCTCGATCTTTACGGCGGGCACGCTGTCGCCGGCACCGGGCATTGTCATCCACACGTGGTGCAGGCCATCGGCAAGCAGTCGGAGAAATTGTTGTTTTATTCGAACCTCGTCTACTCCGCCGCACGCGCGCGCGCAGCGGAACGGCTGATTTCGATCGCGCCCGCAGCATTGACCAAAGCTTTCTTCTGCAATTCCGGTACGGAAGCAAACGAGAACGCTATGCGTATGGCGCGCATGGCAACGGACCGCGAAAACATCATCACCTTCAGCGGCGGATTTCACGGGCGTACAGCCGATTCGATTAGCGCGACGTTCCTGGGCAAGTATCGCGAACTCGGTCGACCAAACGTTCCCGGGCACTTGGAAGCAACGTTTGGCGATGTCGAATCGGTACGCGCGCTGGTTGACGAAAACGTCGCCGCGATCATGCTCGAACCGATCCAGTCGATGGCCGGCGTGCTCATGGCCCAACCCAAGTTTTATCGTGAACTGCGCGAGTTATGCGACGAATTTGGCGTGGTGCTGATCTACGACGAGGTGCAGACCGGAGTAGGTCGCACCGGTGAATGGTTCTTCGCCGGAAACACAGCAGGTGACGGCGTCGTGCCCGACATCGTAACGCTGGCGAAGGCGCTCGGCAGCGGCGTGCCTGTCGGCGCGTGCCTGGTCACCGAAGCCATCAGTTCGCACATCAAAGAAAACGATCTCGGAACCACGTTTGGCGGCGGCATGTTGGCAATGGCGGCTGTGACCGCTACTCTTGAAGCGATCCAAAACGATGGAATGCTGGGGAACGTCAAAGCCGTCGAAGCACGCCTGCGAGAGCGATTGCGCGAGATCGAACAGGTGGTTGCTGTCCGCGGTCTCGGCTTCTTGTTGGGAATTGAGTTCAAGGATAAAGCCGCACCCATTCACAAAGCGTTGCTCGACCGTAAAATCATTACCGGAACGTCAAGCGACGCAAACGTTTTGCGGTTGCTGCCACCACTATGCTTAGGGATGGACCATGTGGATTTGTTTGTTGAGCAGCTAGGGGCGATATGCACTTCCTAACCACGAAAGATTCCGATCTGAATGCACTGATCGAGTCCGCGTTGCGCTTCAAGCGCGGCGACGATCGCTCGCGGCCGCTCGAGGGCAAGTCAGTGGCCCTGGTGTTCTTCAATCCGAGTTTGCGCACGCGTGCGTCGATGCAAGTGGGCGTCTACGAGCTAGGCGGCAACGCGGTCGTACTCGAACCCGGCGGGACGAGTTGGACGCTCGAGCATCGCGCAGGCGCGGTGATGGACGGTGATAAGACTGAACACGTATCCGAGTTTGTGCGCGTGCTCGAACGATACTGTGTCGCGATCGGTGTGCGTACCTTTGCGGCGCTGAAAGACTGGGCGGAGGAACGGACCGATCCGATTCTAAATTCGTTTGCACGGTACGCATCGGTGCCGATCATCAATCTTGAATCCGCGATGCATCATCCCTGCCAATCACTCGCTGACATGATGACGATACGCGAGAAACTCGGCGCGGGACGCAAACGCGTCCTGTTGACCTGGGCGTGGCATCCGAAATTGCTTCCGATGGCCGTGCCAAACAGTTTCGCACTCGCGGCGGCGCAAATGGGGCACGACCTCGTCATCGCACATCCGCCCGGATACGATCTCGACGAAGAGTTGATCGAAGATTCGCGAAAAGTTGCGGCCGATGCAGGCGGCAGCCTGACGATCAGTAACGACATGGACACGGCTTTCGCCGGCGCTGAAGTGATCTACGCGAAGAGTTGGGGCGCCAAACAGTTTTACGGGCGCGACGAACAAGACACGATCACGCGGGCGCAGTATCGCAACAAGTGGATCGTTAACGAGCGCCGCATGGCCCAAACGGACGACGCGATCTTCATGCATTGTCTGCCCGTGCGTCGTAACGTGATCGTAACCGACGGTGTGATCGACTCAGCTTCATCCGTGGTGATTGATGAAGCCGAAAACCGGTTGCACGTCCAAAAAGCCGTAATTGCTGAGCTTTGTGCTTAGTGCTTGGTACTTAATACTTTGTTGTTTGGTCTGCGATCAAAGCACAAAGTACTAAGTACTAAGTACAAAGAACAAGAAACATGACCGAACCGAGAACAAGTATCGACGATCAGCTACGTCTCGATCTCCTGCGTGAAGCGCTGCCGTACATCCAGCGCTTCCAGGGACACACGTTTGTGGTCAAGCTCTCCGGAAAAGTTACCGAAGTTCAGGAGAACCTCATTTCGCTGGCTGAGGAGTTGGCGTTACTGCACCAGGTCGGCATACGCATCTGCGTCGTGCACGGTGGGGGCAAACAACTCAGCGAACTCGCCACGAGGCTCGGGATCGAACAGACGATCATCGAGGGCCGTCGTGTCACGGACGACGCGACGCTCGAAATGGCCAAGATGATCTTTGCCGGCAAGATTAATACCGACATCCTGGCAGCGCTCCGCCATCGCAGCATCGAAGCTGTCGGTTTGTCGGGCGTCGACGGCAACATCGTCCACGCCGAACGACGTCCGCCGAAAGAGATCGTCAACCGCGAGACTGGTGTGCGCGACAAGGTCGATTTCGGACATGTCGGCGACGTCGTGCAGATCAACGCACGACTGCTGACCGTCCTGCTGGACCACGGCTATCTGCCCGTGATCTCATCGCTTGGCGCGGATGACGAAGGCATGGTCTTCAACATCAACGCCGACACGATAGCCGCTGAAATCGCAGTCCAACTTCAGGCCGAGAAGCTAATCCTGCTCAGCGACGTCGACGGTATCTACTTGAAGTCCGGCGATCCACAGACAAAACTGTCGCGTCTCACGGCCGCCGAGACTGATGAGTTGATCAGCAGCGGCGCCGCAACCGGCGGCATGATTCCGAAACTACAGAACATCGCCACGCTGTTGCGACGCGGCGTGCATAGTGCTCACATCATCAGCGGCTCCAAACGCAACGCGCTCCTGTCCGAAGTTTTCACCGACAAAGGCACCGGAACAATGATCGTCGCCTAACAGCAGCCTCCCGCAAAGACGCAAAGCCGCAAAGAAAGACCTCAGAAATTGTCTCTAACCCTCCGGCGGCTTTTCTTGGTTCCTGTCTTTGCAACTTTGCGCCTTTGCGGGAACTCTCCTCGTTTCACCCTATGGGTGATTGCGGCAAGTACCGATCGCGATCGAACGGCGGCTCTTCGTGCTCCGGTATCGGATCGTCGGGCCAGTCCTGCGCCCAGCGTTTGCGGTGTTCACCGTCGGCGTAATACCTGAGGTAAATTTGATTATCAGTTTCACTACCACTCCCGGTGAGGTCGATCATGTACGCATAGCTCGGGTTCTCCGGAAACAACACCGCTTCCTCACGCAAACCGTCAACATAAAGATAATTGTAGAGTTCGCGATCGGTGAGGTGATTAGTGTGCAACAGGTACGCTCCAAGCGACGCCATGCGCTCCACGATCTCCTTTAGCTTCGAGCTGAGCGATGGTTCATCGAGTTGGTCCGGCGGCGGAATCTCGAGACCACTGTTTTCGATGAGACGAAACAAGCTGATCGGTTCAGAGGTTTCGTACTCCAACACTTGCCGCAGAAACTCTTCCTCCATGTCAGCCGGCATCGACTCGAGCGACATAGCGCTGCCGCCAAGCTTCTCCAGTTCCTGACGCAGTCTGGCGATACGTTCTTCCTGATCCGGTTCGTCGGCGAATTGAATAGTCGTCATTCGTGGCTCCTTAAGCAGTCTGAGAGGTTTAAGGATTGAGGCGCCTGGAGGCGATGAGGCTCTCCGTCCAAGTTATGTTTTATGTGGGTGAGCGCGCATTGTCGTACTTGCGCTCGGAAAAGTAAAGCGAGCCTTAGGCGGACGGTTTTCCCGAGGGCGGTGGCGCGGTGAACGTGCCGAGATCAGTCATTCCCATACTCGCTTCGATCTCGTGGATGCGGGCCACAGCAGCTTCGAAACCGTTGGCATCGCCGAAATGATCCATTTCGATTTGTTCAAACTTAGCGCCAAGTTCTTCAAGCTCTGCTTCTCCAAGCGAGGCCTTCCAGGCAGGAAAAACAATCGTGTCTTCAATCGCGGAGTGATAGTCATACATTCGCGCGAAAGATTCCAGCGCGTTGATCAGCGGCGTTGTGACGTTCGAAGCAATACGATCCGAATTTGTCACCGACAGGATGTAATCGGTGATCTCACGGCCGCGTTTATGTTGGACCAACAGCACGTCCACGTACACTTCCGCCGGATTGCGAAACTTCTTAATCAGCGGCAGGACAAACTTTTCCTCCAGTTTTTTCTCGTGATAGTCTTCGCCAAAAACACGAAACAGTTGTGCGGTCTTTTCGAGTATGTCCGGCGTTATTGAATTGGGATCCTGGCGAAGACGTGTTGCAGCCTCGCGATAGACAAGCAACGCGCGCCGCAAAACACCGTGCTCTCGCATTAAGTCCTCAGCGGCCGAGACATCAGTCGGGCCAAGCTCGCCGGCTGTGGGTTCGTTCGGGTTGGTGCTGCTACCGTCGCTTTGACTCGATCTTCGGCAACCAACGAGCAAAGCACCTGCGCCGGCGAGCGAGATCCCCGCCAGCAATTCTCTTCTTGTCTTGATCAACTATTTGTTCTCCTGGATGAAACCGTGTCGTTCCTAAGAACCCTTTGATAATACCTTGCTCGCGAAGTTAGACTAAGCAAAATCTCAAATGGACAATGAAGCCATTGCTCGCCGGTTCTATCGTTTTGCTGCCTTGATGGAGCTGCGTGACGACGATCCGTTTCGCTGGCGCTCCTATCGCAACGCTGCTGAAGCCATCGAAGTCTGGCCCACGCCGTTGAAGGAGATCGCGGAGAAGGAAGGTGTCGCGGGTTTGCAGGAAATCCCCGGCGTCGGCAAAGCGATCGCCGGCAAAGTGATCGACCTCCTCAATCGCGGAACCTTCGACGCCTGGGACCGGCTGACTGCGGAAACACCGGAAAGTGTTCTCGACTTGATGGAGATTCCGGGCATTGGGCCGAAAACAGCGGCCCTGCTGCACCAGCGTTTTAAAGTCTCCTCACTTGCCGAGTTCAAGACATTCGTTGCGGGCGGCGGTCTCGACATGGTTGACGGCATCGGACCCAAGACTGCCGAAAAGATCAGGGAGTCGCTGGAGTATTATTAACATTGATCTGTAGTTCCACTTCTGATTGAATGGGCCACCACCATGACAAAGAAAATGAAACGCCGTGATTTCATGCGCACGGGTGCAGCCGCTGGTTTGACGATAGCGGCCACCACGAACGAGGTCGCCGGTTTCCCGACAATCCTCAAACAGAGCATCGTTAAGCCGCTCGTCATCGCCTCAGCGAATGGTAATCGATTCAAAAACGGCGGCGACGTCACTGCGGTCATGAAGGCGTTCACGATGATGACCGGCGGCGCCGACGTGCTCGACTGCGTAGTAGCGGGCGTCAACATCGTCGAACTGGATCCACTCGACGACAGCGTCGGTTACGGCGGTTTGCCAAACGCTGACGGCGTGGTGCAACTCGACTCATCAGTGATGCATGGTCCAAAGAAACGCGCGGGCGCCGTTGGCGCTCTCGAAGGCGTGCGCACGCCGTCGCTGGTGGCGAAGGCCGTGCTGGAAAATACGGACCATCACCTGATCGTCGGCAAAGGTGCACAGGACTTCGCGCGCAACATGGGATTCAAGATCGAAGATGATCTGAACACGGAGAATTCCCGCCGCAAGTGGCTCGAGTGGAAAAGAAGATCTGATCCCGACCATTATTTAGATCCAAAGAAGCGTGCTGAAGCCGGTCATAAAGCCGCGTTGGATATGTTGGCGGCCGGAATTCTTCGCGAAGAAAACATGCACGGCACGATCAACTGCGACGCCATCAACTCGAAGGGCGAGATCTGCGGCGTCACCACCACCAGCGGTCTTGCGTGGAAGATACCGGGACGCATCGGCGACTCGCCGATACTCGGCGCCGGTCTTTACGTCGATGGTGCTGTCGGAGCTGCTGGTTCGACCGGTCGCGGCGAAGCGAATCTTTTCAATCTTTGCTCATTCGTGATCGTCGAGGAGATGCGTCGAGGCGTGCGTCCGAAAGACGCGGGCATGGAAGTCCTGAACCGGATCAAAAGCAACACTGTCGAGAAGCGTTTGCTCAACAGTCGCGGCCTGCCGAACTTCGGCATCACGTTCTACATTCTCAATGCGAAAGGTGAGTATGCCGGCGTGACGATGTATGAGGGTGGATCATTCGCGATCTGCAATGAGAACGGCCCGCAAACATTGAGGTGCGATGCGTTGTTAACGGGCCGTCCCAGCGACTGATTGGTCAGTTGTCCGTTTGTTCGCAGGTGCTACGAAGCACTGAGTACTGACAACTGACCACTGACCACTGACAATCTACTGAGCGTTCGGGTCACCTTGCATCATCCCGAAGATGTTGCCTTCGGTGTCTTTGCAATAGACTAACCATCCCATCCCGGGGATCGCCATCTTTGGTAGTGCTATTTGCCCGCCGTTCGACAGCGCCGTGTTCGT
Source organism: Pyrinomonadaceae bacterium (assembly GCA_035646355.1). Taxonomy (GTDB): domain Bacteria; phylum Acidobacteriota; class Blastocatellia; order Pyrinomonadales; family Pyrinomonadaceae; genus PSRF01. Next base: position 34,602 of record DASRPN010000155.1, read on the forward strand.
CGAAGCATCGACGTCCGCCACGTCCACCGTGCAAACGTAAGCAATCACAGCCTGCCCGTCGATCTCGCCCTTGCGGCGCATGAGCCCACCGTTGATACCTGGCTGGCCGTCTGGTCCAGTTGTGACGAGCCAGTACTCCATCGGTCCTTCCCACTTCTGAAACTGCCAGTCGAAAAGCGTCTTGTAAAAGTTGACGGCGCGCTCAGGATCCGCCGCGTGAATCTCAAAATGCACAACTCTAGGCATGAATGTATGTCTCCTTATTATCGGGGTTAAGAAATACTGATTAGCTCCTCGCGGGCGAGGGCGAATTGCCGTACTTTTGCGTCGCGAACCCGACGATCAATCCGACGAGTGTGCCGGGCAGAATGATCTCGAAGTAGTAACCACCCTGCATTAGCGCGATCAGAAACGCCAGGAAAGCGCCGACGAGCAAACCGAAGACAATTCCGAGCGGCAGCGATTGAAACTTTTTCGCAAAGAACCCGATCGCGATGCCGGCGATTATTCCTTTGACAGTTGAGCCGATCACGATGCCGCCGAGTTGATCTCGTACGGCCGGGGTGAACCACGCGGTCAGACCGTCGATCGCGCCGAGCACGGCGCCGAGGATTACACCAATAAGCGGTTTCGACATGAGTGTCTCTCCTTTGGGGGTTTGTTTCCTATCCTTCTATTAAACGTCGCAGGCGATTTCTTTAACTGCGAGAGGTGAAAATGAAAAAAATTCTCATCAGCAGGTAAACGAGCACCAAAAGCACCAGGAAACGGTTCTTACCTATCCACCGGTTAACCTTTTCGTAAGCGTTCTCGCGATAGGCTGACACCGGTTCCGCGTCCAGCAATCGACTCACGTCGGCGGCCAGTTCGGCAGCGCTGGCGTAGCGATTGCCCCGATCTCGCGCCATCGCTTTCAAACAAACGGCTTCGGCGGGTTTCGTCATTTTCGGATTCACCGCGCGCGGTTTGTCGTCGTTTGGAGGTTGATCGGTCAGCAAAAAATAGAACACTGCGCCGAGGGAGTAAATGTCAGAACGTTGGTCGAGTTGATCGACTTCGCCGCGGGCTTGTTCCGGCGACATGTACTGGCGCGTGCCAATGACGGTGCCCTGACTCGTGTCGCTCGTTGTGTTCGGATTCGGTTGATTGGGGCCGGGCAGCATCAAGGTGTCTGCTTCAGAGGCGACTGGTCCACGATCGTCACGCAAGATTTTCGCGACGCCCCAGTCGAGCACAAGCACCTCGCCAAACGAACCAATCATGATGTTTTGCGGTTTCAAATCGCGATGAATAACGCCGTGCGCGTGAGCGAATGCGACCGCGTCACACACTGCTTGAAACTTGCGCAGCCGTTCTCTCATGGAGCTTGTGTTCGCCGCATACTCGTCGAGACGCACGCCGCGCACTAGCTTCATCGCGTAGAACACGCGGCCGTCCGGCAACTCGCCTACGTCGTGGACGGGAACGATGCCAGGGTGTTCGAGCCTCGCAATAATTTGCGCCTCGCGTATCATCCGGCGGCGCAGGTCATCTGAGATCTCCGTAGCGCTGAGTACTTTGATCGCGACCTGACGGTTCAGTTCCGTGTCTTCGGCGAGATATACCGTTCCCATGCCGCCGCGCGCGAGTTCCTTGATGAACGTGTACTTCGTACCGCTGAAGTCGGGATTGCCGACCACTTCTCGCAAATGACTCAGTTTGTTGTCCGACAGCCACTTCATTTCACGTCAACTCCAAGTAGTGAACGTGCTTCGGTGCGAAACTCTTCCTCAGTGGCGGTGATCTCGCGTAGTTTGTCGAGCACGATGCGACGGAAGTCGCGACGCGCCGCGGCGAGGTAATTGTTAACTGTCGCTGGTTCGAGTTCGAATGTTTTTGCAAGCGAGGCGTATGAGACTGATGAGTCTTCGTCGTCACGGAGGTCGTACGCTTCAAACAACTGAAAATGGACCATGCGTCCCGAGGCCTCGTATCGTTCGCGCAACGCGTCGACAGACATCGTGAACATCCACCGCACCCACTCGCGATGAAAATAATCTTCGGGACTTAGATCGGCGCTTGTCGCATGCATCGCAATCTCGTCTTCCGCGCTAAGGAAGTCGAGTTGAAAATGATTAGTGTCGCCGCCGCGTTTCAAACGCTTGCCCGCTTTTCGTTCATTGGCGACGAAGCCGTCGAGACATGTGCGCAGGAAAGTTTGGAAGCTGGCCTTGCGCGCGTCGTAGTTCGCAAAATGGTTTTTCTCGAATGCGTTTGCGAAGAATCCCTGCGTCAGATCTTTCGCGTCTTCGTTGTTTGCCTGCCACTTCAGACGAACGTACTTGTACGCGGGTTTCCAGTAACTGTTGAGGATGGTGTCGAAGGCGCGCTGGCGCACGACTTGATCCTCGCTGCGGGCGGCTGCGATTGCTGACTGGTTGGTGACGGGGAACCGCTGCTGCGCACCGCCAATGTCGGTATCCGGGTCCATGTTGAGGCGGAATTATCACACGAAGCCAGTCGGAAGGCGGTATTATTTCATGCCGTGAAACGATTCCATCTGGTCTTTGGGCTGGTCGTGTTGATCGTTTTTCTTTTAACGGGCCAATACATGGACCGTTATCACAACCATCTGGAATTTATGGCCGATGGACCAAGGCTGCTTTACCGCACGCGGCACATCTTCATTCTCATGTCCGGCTTGCTGCATCTTGGGATTGGTACTTACTTTAGTTTTCAACCTACCGCTACGCGGCGAGCGTTACAGACCACTGGCTCGATGCTGATCACCGTCGCTACCATGTCATTCACGATCGCATTCTTCTATGAACCTCGCCTCGAGAATCTCGAAACACCGCTTTCGCTTGCCGGAACGATCATGATCGCCGTCGGCACGTTACTACACCTGTTCAGTGGCGTGAGGCAGCGGGGCGCGGGATAGGACACGTCGCTGAATCCATACGGTGAAAAGGATCAGGCTCAAGCCAAGCAGCGCCAGCACAAACGGGAAGAAAAATGAATCCTCGAAGACTCGGTAAGCAAGATGGCCTAAATAGATATGCACCCCGAGTGCTCCGAACACCAGAAATGTCGATCGCCCCATCTTCACGGCCAACGCGATAAAGCCAACGTTCAGCAACGCATACAAAGCTTTGTTTAACTCCGAGTTACTGTGCATCGAAGTCAATCCGCCCCAGAAAGCCATCATCCCAAAGAGGTAACACCAGAAGACAAAATCTTCTGACCGCGGTTCGTTTCGCTTATGCAGGAGTTTTTCCAGTCCAAAACCGACGAGAAGTATGACCAGGCCAACGGCCACGCTGATCCATTGATTAGTTTCATAACTCAGGTGGGCCTTCTTAGCTATCAACGCTGCCAAATCCATTGAGAGAAACCAGAAGGAAAAAGCGATCGGAGCCGTGAGAAAACCAAAACGCACAAAGCGCAAGACGATTGCGGCAACTGCAATGGTCGCGAGTTCCATGACGATCCATGAGCCGTGAATCCATGGGTAATACCGCTCGTAATTTCCCGGGTCGCCATCGGGCCAAACTCCGAGTATGTCCTGTATTGAGTAGGTGAATAGAGGTACAAGACAAACGGCCACCGTTATCAATAGACCACCGCCGATAAGATATCCTTTGCCGCGCAGCCACCATCCCAATCCGCCCGCCAACGCCATGTAGACAACCACCGTCACCAATATTCCCGGTGAGCCAAGCTCCTCCCATTTATCACCGAGGAACCACGCGCAGGCCGAAATCATGAACATCGCACCGAAGTAATAAGCGACGGTGACGAAATTCAAACCCTTTCGGTGTTCCACTTCGATTGGTTTCGGTGGGGCAACGCGTGGCTCATTGAAACGTTGTTCGAGACCCCAACCAACAAGTCGATCAGCATCATCCCGCGAGAGCACACCTTGTTCGGCGGCACGATAAATATCAGACGATGTAAGTGAGACTTCGTAGTTGGGAGTATCAGAATCGGCTGTAGGCATTCGGGGGTTCCCTTCGTTAGTTGGGCTTACTCATTACGCCTTGGTTGCGACAATGCCGCTTCGAGCCCTCGCAGTCGCTGTGCGGTTGTACCCACAAGCTCGAGTATCGAAGGCCGATCATGCGTGAACAGACCTAAATCGTCATCGAGCAACATTCGTTCCAACCGCGCGTCTACTGCGCGTCTCAATTTAGGATCTTCCGATTCGGGCGCGGGCAAATCGGAGGCTGGAAGGTAGACGATCACATCGAGCAACGCCAAAGCATTCCCCGCTGCGGTGATCGATTGTTTTGCTAGCGCAGCGTCCGCCGTGTCACGGTCCAAATCTGTAAGGGCCAGCAGATATGCAACAAAATCGGCCGGACTACGCTCGAAGATGACCCGATCGCGCGAGCGGTACCGCTGAAGACGCTCGATCTGGTACTCCAACTGTCGGAAGAAATCTTCTGCTGACGGATCAGCACCGAAACCTTCGCCATACAGGTCGTTAAGGGCCTCGTATGGTTCAGGCTCGTAGATATATTCGGCGTGGGCGGAGAGGAACGCATCAATGAGTGTGCTCTTGCCAGAGCAGTGTGTTCCTGAGACTGCCACTCGCATTGGAAACTGTCAGTGAATGCTCTGCCGCTTGACGATCACGAGTGTGATGTCGTCAGCGGCGCTGGTTCCCTGAGCGAATTTAGTAAGAGAGGATTCGATGCGATCACGGATGCCGGCGGCGGACGCCTCGACGTTGCGCGAGACTACTTCATACAAACGTGTTGGACCAAACTCTTCGCCGGTCGGGCTGACGGCTTCGGTGACACCGTCCGAGTAGATCACTAAAACATCACCCGGCTGCAACTGCGTGCGGCCCTCGCGATACTCCGCATCCGGCTTAATACCCAACGGCAAACCGCCCGACGCAAGTTGTTCAACCGTTCCCGCCGAATGAATGATCAGCGGCGGATTGTGACCCGCATTCAGAAACGACATCGATCCTGATTCCGGATCCAACTCTGCATAAAACAGCGTGACGAAACGATTCGCGGGAATGTTGTCCGCGAGGTAACGATTTACAGCCGAGATCGTCGCGACCAGCGAATCGTGCGACGCCGACTGCGCGTGAATCGCGGCATGCAACGACGACATCAACAGCGCCGCTGCAGTTCCCTTGCCCGACACGTCGCCCAGCGCAATCACCAAACGTCCATCTTCACGCTCGATAAAGTCGTAGTAGTCGCCACCAATTTCGTAACAGGGAAAACTGATCCCCTGGAACTCATAACCGTTGATTTGCGGCGGCGCAGTTGGCTGGAACCGTTGCTGAATTTCGCTGGCCAGCGCGAGTTCGCGTTCGAGACGTTCGCGTTCGAGTCGCGCTTCCACCAGTCGCGCATTTTCAACGCGGATCGCGGCCACAGAGGCCAGCGTCGTTAACACTTTCAGATGGTCCTCAGTAAACCGGCCTTCAGCGATCGGCGAATCCGCGTAGATGATACCGAACACTTTTTCGGAAACGCCCAGTGGCACAGCGAGGACCGCGCGCACGCCCTGCAAAACCATCGTGCCACTCGCGAATCGCGGATCGTGTTGCGCATCAGACGTCAACACAGACTTGCCGCGGATCACAACCTCGTCAAGCACGTTGCGACTAACGCGAATCTCTCCGACTTCCCCAACGCGATCTCTCAACCTCGCGACCGCCACTCGCAGTTCTTCACCGCCCTCGTCGCGCATCATGATCACACAGCGGTCTGCGGGCACTGCTTCGAACACGAGCGTAACGATCTGTTCGAGCGTTTCATTCAACGTCGCCGAAGCCAATAACGTGATGCCCACTTTGCTGATCAGAGCCAGCAAGTCGCTTTGTTTTATTTTCGGAGCTACAGCGGTCGCCGTCGCGGCAATCTCTTCCTTGGTCCGTGCTCCCTCGATCGCTTCGAGTAGTCCCGACGTGGTCCGATCACCTGAAGCGAGTGCAATGGTCGCTTCCGGAAGCGATGTACCGGAATTGTCGGTGATCATCGTGGCGCCCATACCGGAGTTGTATGTGCCGTCGTCAAAGATGATCTCCGTTTCGCCAATCTGAATGCGACCACCGGCCCGCAGGTGAATCACGCCGTCGACCGTCGCGCCGTTGTAGAGCGTGCCATTCGCCGAACCCAGATCCTGCAACACGTACTCGTCGCCCTCTCGACGCACCTCCGCGTGGACTCTCGACGCGAACGGGTCAGGGATACAGAGATCGTTTCGCGCCGAGCGGCCGATGGTGATGCGTAGACGGCCCAACGGGAAATGGTCGGGGGTGCGATCGGGGTACTTAACTATGAGCTCTGACATTTGTTCAGCAGTTCAGCAGATTATCGGGCGGCAAATGAGCAGCATCTAGAAACTATAGAGAACCTTCCCGGACGACGATGGTGCCGGCAATCATATCGTGCAAACCCCGGCCATGCACGGACACAGCCGCCATTAAAAAGCCGATGCCCAACAGGGCAAACGAGACTGGATACCCGACAAAGTGGCGCAGAAACGCGCGTCCAATGCTGAGTTCGCCGCCGTCATTTCTTTCGATCCGCAAACCGGTGGCCCATTTACCGAGAGTAAAACCGGTCAAACCAGGCAGCAGTCCCAGGTTCAACACCGCCAGCGCGATCGTCATTAGAATGCCTGCCGTCTCGGCGGAACTGCCGGCGGCTCGCGCACCGCCACCCATCATGCGCGCGAACAGCGTGCTCACGACGAGCACCGAGGCGAGCAAAATGTAATCGATCAAAATGGCGCCACAGCGCAGTGGAAACGGAGGCCGGAGCCTTTGACCAGCCTGTTTGGCGGTGCGGCTTCGAGGATGGGAGCGGGGCAAACCCTGGGCAGCTGTCATTTTTGGAACTTGTGCTTTGTACTTGGAGCTTTGTACTTTGACGTTGTCCGTGGTCAGTAGTCCGTGGGCAGCGGTGGCTTATCGATCCGTCGATCACCTGAGACTCACAACTGACCACTGACTACGACCTCTGACTACTGACAAAAACTAAGTACAAAAATCGAAGCACAAATCAGCCTACTAAAAAGTGCAACGTCGTCTCGCCGACGCGCAATTTGTCTCCGCTATCTAATACGCGTGGTTGGCGCGGCGCAAGTTTCACCGAATCGTTAATCACCGTGCCGTTCACCGATCCCAAATCCTCGACGAGAAACGTTTCACCTTCGAGCCAGATACGTGCATGACGCCGAGAGACCTTCGTTTCGGGATCGAATCGCGAGAGATCGATCTCGGGGAAGATGTTTGAATGGGGGTCAGTGCGTCCAAGCAAGTTGCTGTCTTTCTGGAGGATGAACGACGCGTCGAGCTCCGTGGTTCCCGTGACGACGAGTTTCGCCGTCGGTCGCGCAGCGTGCAAAGTGGCGCTGGCGCCGACTGCGGCTAGCGGTTGTCGAGCACCGCAGTGCGCACAGAACACGTCGTCCGCGGCGATGCGGCCACCACAAAAACCGCAATAGACCGTCGCGACCTGAACAGTTTCGCCGCCGAGGAGTGGCGCCGGCATGCCGAAACTGACCTGCCCCTTCATTAACCGGTCGAGATGATTTACGAGCTCGTTCCGCAACTCACCTGCCGAGCGATAGCGATCCTCCAGCCGGTACTCGACGCAGCGCATCAGAATCTGCTCCATCTCAGTCGAGATTGAAGGCGCGATCTGGCGCGGACGCGGGTTCTTCGAAAAGTCGAAAATCAGGAGCGGGTTGTCCTGCGGATCCGACCCGGTCAACAGGTGGAACATCGTTGCCCCGAGACTGTAGACGTCCGAAGCGGGCTGCACGCGTCCGCTAAACAACTCGGGCGGAGCATAACCCATCGTGCCAACAGCCGTGACGCCTTTCTCCTGTTGTTGCGTGACCCAGCGCGCGATTCCGAAGTCGATCAGCATTATGCGTCCGGTGTTGCCGTCAATCATCAAATTCGCGGGTTTCAGGTCGCGGTAGATGATTGGTTTGGGACGCGAATGGAGATAGTCGAGCACGTCGGCGACCTGCATGCCCCAGTCGGTGACGGTCTTCTCATCGAGTCGTCCGCCAATCGCCGCGCGCATCCGCGACGCCAGATCGCCGCCCGAGATGTACTTCATGACGAGGTAGAAACGGCTGCGATCAGCGTCGTAGAAATAGTCGTAGATGGTCGGGATGCACGGATGCTCGAGTGACGTAAGCAGTAGTGACTCGCGTTTGAAGTCGCCGATCGCTTTCTCGTGCTGCGCCGGATCGAGATGCGATTCCATCATCTCTTTTACAGCGCGCGGCGCGTCGCCAAGATTACGATCCTTCGCGAGGTAGACCGCGCCCATACCACCGCCGCCGATCCGGCGTACGATCTCATAGCGGCCATTCAATACTGTATTCGCCGGGAGTTGCTTGACAGTCGGCTGGTGTCCGCCAGTCGTTCCACGGTGTTTCGACGTGTGACTCGCGGCTGGCTCCGCGGGAATATTGTCAGTGTACGAACCACCGAGCGAGTCTGAAGAGATGGGCTTCGGTTCTTCGACGGCTTTCGCAACAGGCGCCGGAGCTTCCGCAACAGCAGTGGCGGATTCGTGAAAAAAGTCAGACTTCGCTCCGGCCGGATCGTCAACTCCTGGCTCTTCTTCTTGGCCAACAGGTGTCTCGCGCGTTTCGGCGTCTTCGAATGTAGTGGCCAACTGGGCAGACGTCATTGGTGGCGCGTCTGTATCAGCCAGTTGGGCAGACGTCATCGGTGGCGCGTCTGTATCAGCCAACTGAGCAGAGGTCATCCGTGGCGCGTCGTCCTCGTCACCGAGAGTCGCCGCCATGGTCTTCAATTCCGGGTCGTTAGGAATCAGTTGGGCGCCGCAATTGCCGCAGAAGTGTTCACCCGGGGAGTAGCGGGCACCGCATGCACTACACTCAGCCATCTCGATCCGTATTACGTCTTTCATTCCGAAGTTGCCGCGGCTTCTCTGGATGAAGACGCCTGGGGTAGAAGTCTATTTCACGATATGGAAGCGCAGAAACGTCTTGCCGACGATAATCTCGTCGCCATCACACAACGCCTGACGCTGTCCCGGAGGCAATCTCTTGCCGCGGTTGATGAACGTGCCGTTGGTCGAGCCCAAATCCTCGAGAAAGTACTGGCCGTTGCTCAAAGTAATCCGTGCGTGACGGCGAGAGACTTTGGCCTCGGGATCGTCCGTGTCGAGATCGACGTCCGGGAAGATGCCACCGTCGGCGTCCCATCTTCCAATCTGGGCTTCCACTTCACTCAACATGAACTGTTTGCCGCTCGATCTACCACGTTCGATGATTAACCTGGCGTGCGGTTTGGCTGCGGAATGGATCGAAGAAAAACTCAATCCCGCCGACACTCGTCCGGAATTGCCGGCGAGCTCCGGATGCGCACTGGGCGACGGCGTATGCGACCCGTTTTGGCCCGGTTGTTGAAACATCGTGTTTCTGGAGCTCGGACGGCCGTTGGGCCGCAACGGCGCACCGCACTCGTCGCAGTACTGCGAGCCGTCGAGATTTTCTGTTTTGCACCTGTCGCAGGTAATCATCTGAATCCCAAAAAGCAAGACATTCTATCGCGAAAGCCACTCCACACGCCATCAGACAGGATCCGAGTAGTGCCCTACTTTGGAAATCTTCTCTGCGTATCGCTGCGTGCCTCTGCGACTCTGCGGTTAATGCTTCTTACTCCATATTTACCGTTGCCAACACAGTTAATAGAGCACTACCAAGATCCGGCCCATCGTTGGCAACTGAGATTTAACGACGTGCACCTGTTAAGAAAGAGGCCCGCGAAAACGTCCTATAAAGTGCGAACCTTTTTGCAGGAATTGGTGTCTAATGCGGTTGCCTCCGTTTGCTCTAAAATGAAACAGTTTGATAACTTTTCACGTAGAAGCTACCGGTTTGGCACGAGCGGTTCCGATTAGAGCCACTACCTCGTTTTCATTTCACTAGTTTTTACCCCCGAGTCTAAGGAATTTAAAGATGGCATTGAGTCGCAAAAAGAAGATTATTATCGCTGTGGCTGTGGCTGCGGTCCTTGGAATCGCTGTGATCGTCAGCGTAATCGCAACCCGCAGGGAAGAGCCTGAAGTAATTACAATCAAGCTCGCCACCAGACCGGAACTGAAGCAAACGGTCACCGCCTCAGGTGAGGTCCGTCCCATTCGTTACATCAAGCTCACGAGTGAGGTTCCCGGACGAATCGAAGAGATCTACGTGACTGCCGGCGATCTGGTCATCAAAGGCAAGCCGTTGGTCCGGATTGATCCCACCGAGCTACAGTCGAGCCAGGAGGCCCAGTGGGCCGCGACTCAGGCGTCGCTAAACGAGGTACAGAACGCGCGAACCGCAGTTTCATCGGCGCAACAGGCGCTGGTCGTTGCGGAAGCTTCCGTGGCCGCGGCGAGACAGCAGGTGGTCGCCATGCAGACCAACGTCGATCGCGCCCAGGTAGACCTGAACACAGCCCAACGCGAGTTGAAGCGTTATACCGAACTGATCGAGGCAGGCGTTTCATCGCGACTCGAATACGACACGGCCCGCGATCGTTTTGAAACCGCCAAGATTGCCCTGGAAACCGCCAAGGCGAATCTCGAATCGCAAAAGATCGCGGTCAAAGAAGCAACCGAAAGGGCCAATCAACAGCGCATCGCCGTCAAAGACGCGCAGACCAGCATTAAGTCGTCCGAAATGCGCGCTAACCAACAGTCGGCCATGCTGCGCGGTCAAACGATTCGACGTGACAAAGCAACGCAGTTGTCACCGTTGAATGGCGTCGTTGCCGACATCCCAACCCGCGTCGGCGAGTTCGCAGTCGCCGGATTGTCAACCACGCCGCTGATGACCATTGCGGACATGTCGCAGATCAACGTCGAAGTAAACGTCGACGAGACAGAAATCAACAACGTCAAGGTGGGCCAGGAGGCGAAAGTTAAAGTCGACGCTCTCGGCGACAAAGAGATCAAAGCGGTAGTCACGCAGAAGAACCCGCTGGCCATTTCCAAGTCAGACCAGACGGGCGGTTTGTCGAACCGCGTGAACGTGCAGGAAGCGAAAGAGTTCAAAGTCACACTCGAACTCAGAGAACTGACTGAGGAAACTCAACTTGCTTTGCGTCCAGGCATGAGCTCCACCGCGACTATCACCACCGACACGAAGACAAACGTGATGGCAGTACCGCTCGAGTCGATCGTCGAGAGACAGGCGCCGTCGAGTTCGCCGTCGCCGGCAGTCGCTGGCAGCGTTCCAACTGCCTCGCCCGAGAAGCCAAAAGCTCAGAAGGGTGTATATCTGATCGAGGGTAACAAGGTAAGATTTATCGAAGTTACCACCGGCATCACGGGTGAAGCCGACATTGAAATCACTAGTGGTCTATCGGCCGACAAGAACCAGGAGATCGTGCGTGGTCCAAGTCGAGTCCTGAAAACACTCAAGGATGGAATGACTGTCAAACGCCAGACGCGCAAACCCGGCAATGCGAATGGAAACGAGGGCAGCTAAATGAGCAACGCGACGCTCACGCTTTCTCCTCCGGAGAACGAAGTCAAGCCAACGACTCCGCTCGATGGGCATGACCCGAACATGCTTATCTCGATGCGCAACATCTGGAAGACTTACCAGATGGGAACGGAGTCAGTGCACGCTTTGCATGGCGTTTCGTTTGACATCCCGCGTGGCGAGTACATCGCTATCATCGGCCCGTCTGGTTCCGGCAAATCGACGTTGATGAACCTGATCGGCTGTCTTGACACCCCTACGCAGGGTGAATACTGGCTCAACGGCAAGAACGTTTCCGAGATGGACGACGACGAACTGGCGCGCATCCGCAACCAGGAAGTCGGCTTCGTGTTTCAAACCTTCAACCTGCTGGCCCGCGCCACCGCGCTGCACAACGTCGAACTGCCGCTGATCTACGGCGGCATCGGCGCTTCGCAGCGCCACGAAATGGCGAAGAAGGCACTGACGGCCGTCGAGTTAACCGACCGCATGATGCACCGGCCCAACGAGCTATCAGGCGGTCAACGACAACGTGTAGCCATCGCGCGCGCACTCGTGAACCACCCGTCAATCCTGCTGGCTGACGAACCCACCGGTGCGCTTGACTCGCATACCAGCATGGAAATCATGGACCTCTTCGAACGACTGCACTCCGAAGGAAACACGATCATCGTCGTTACTCACGAGCACGACATCGCGGCACGTGCCCATCGCGTAGTTTCCATTCGTGACGGTCTAATCGAGAAGGACGAGCGAATCAAGTAGAAGGTTAGCCACAAAAGGCACAAGAAGCACAAAAGGCACAAGGGACAAAGGCATGTTCAGTGCCTTTTTTGACTTTTGTGCCTCTTGTGTTTCTTGTGCCTTTTTGCGGCTATGCTTTGCGTTGGGAGTGACCATTGCTAATATGCGGGGTGCAACCCTAACCCGGATCAACCCGTAATAAACGTCCAAGGCCGTGAAGTTTGTCGAAACGTTAAAACTGGCTCTCGCCGCGATCTGGGCGCATAAACTGCGCTCGGCGCTGACACTGCTCGGAATGATTGTCGGCGTCACTGCTTTCGTCGTCGTCGTTTCGCTGATCGCCGGATTTAATCGCTACGTTGACGAAAAGATCGCCGGAATCGGCGCGAAGTCATTTACCGTTCAACGATTCAATCCCCTCGAAGACTTCAAAGACACTGACACAATCGCCGCGGCTGCGAGGCGCAACAAGGAGCTGACGCTCGACGATTACGACTACCTGAGAGAACGCGCGTCGCTGATTGATAAGATCGGTGCCCGCGCACGAGTCACGCCATCGGAAGTGAAACGTGGCGATCAGGTGTTGGAAGACGTCTTTGTCTCCGGCGCCACTGCCAACTGCGTTGATATTGAGAACCGCGACGTCGCCGACGGACGCTTCATCGCCGAACCTGAAAACGACAACGGCGCGCGGGTCGCGTATCTGGGCGCGGACATCGCCGACAAGCTTTTTACCGGCAGCCCCATCGGACAAGAGATCTCCATTCGCGGCTTACCGTATCGAGTAATCGGCGTCGAGGTCGCGAAAGGAACAGTCTTCGGCATTCCGCAGGACAACTTCATCATCATCCCTTTGAAGACTTATGCCGTTAACTACGGCGGACTCATCCGGCAGCGTTCGCTCTACTTCATCGCCACTTCGAAATCAGATGAGCTATTCAACGACGCCGTCGAAGAATCACGTTACCTGATGCGCGCCCGGCGCAAACTTGGTCCAAGTGAAAAAGACAACTTCGGCATCGTTACGCCCGACGCGATTACAGGACTGCGCGATCGACTTTTCGGGACGATCTTTATCGTGGCTATTGCCGTCCCCGGTATCGCGCTGGTCGTGGGCGCGATCGTGATCATGAACATCATGCTGGTTTCGGTGACGGAACGTACCAAGGAGATTGGGATCAGAAAATCGCTTGGAGCGCGCCAGATGGACATCCTGAAGCAGTTCTTAGTTGAGGCAGCGACCCTCGCGCTTATGGGTGGAATTGTGGGGGTTTTTCTTGCGTGGGTTATCGGCTTTCTAGTCTCTGCGTTTCTTCTCCCGACGTACCTGTCGATTTTTGCGATTGCCGGCGCTTTGGCGGTCTCTGGCGGCGCTGGGGTTGCTTCCGGAATCTTCCCCGCCTGGAAAGCGGCGAGACTCGATCCAATTGAAGCGCTGAGGGCGGACTAACAGAATGCGAATCATCAGAAGCGACATTTATGAAAATCTCAAGATGGCTCTCTCCACCTTGCGCGCCAACAAGCTGCGGTCGTTTCTGACTGTCTTCGGTGTCGTTATTGGCATCATTACCGTGATGTTGATCGCTTCGATCATCAGCGGCATCGACGTGTCGGTGAAGAATGAAGTGGAGTCGTTCGGCACGCGCTCCATTTTCGTCACTAAATTCGATCCTGGTATTCACATGGGCCGACGGTCGCGCGAAGAGCGCATGCGCAAAGAGCTGACGTACGACGACGCCATAGCACTCCAATCTCTGGATGCCATCGAGTTGTCAGTTCCCTTCCTCGATATCACGAACAATTGGTTTGGCGGCAGACTGATGGTGTCGGGCGGCGGCAAGACGTCGGCGCAAGTCGCACTTCAGGGAACATTGCCGGAGTTTGAAAAGGCCGGCACGCAGGTGATCTCCGAAGGCCGGTTTTTCACGCAAACAGAGAACGATACGAACCAGGAAGTTTGCGTGGTCGGCTCAAAAGTGTCTGACGACTTTTTCAAACTCGGCTCGCCTGTTGGGCAAACCATCAAGATCGGTACGACGGAGTTCCGTGTCGTTGGCACGCTCGTGAAAAGGGAACAGTTTCTCATTAGCGGCGGTAGTGACGATCAAAACAACGTCATTTACGTGCCCTACTCAGTGGCCCAAAAACTAAAACCGAACGCGGACGACGTTTACATCCTCGCCGTCGCTAAGCCGGGTATGATGGACGAAGCGAAGGACCAGGTGCGCGACCTGCTGCGCGTCCGTCGCCAGGTTCCTTTTGCGGCCAACGACAACTTCGGTTTGCAGACCTCGGAAAGTATTCTCGATAACTTTCGGTCCATCACTGCGATGATGGCGATCGCGATGGTCGTGATCTCGTCGGTTGGTTTGATGGTGGGTGGGATCGGCGTGATGAACATCATGCTGGTGTCCGTCACGGAACGAACGCGCGAGATCGGCGTGCGTAAGGCAATCGGCGCCAAGCGCAGCGACATCATGTGGCAGTTTTTGATCGAGGCGGCAACGCTTACCGGGCTCGGTGGGATCGTTGGCCTATCGATCGGTTGGGGTTTGACGCTGCTACTGCGGTTACTGCTTCCGTCTTACGTTCCACTCTGGGCGCCGATTGGCGGACTCATCGCGAGCGTTGGGATCGGACTGATCTTCGGTCTTTGGCCGGCATGGAAAGCCGCGCGTCTCGATCCCATCGAATCGCTCAGGTACGAGTAGAGCGGACTTATGCAAAAATGCCCGGCATCAAGACCGCAAAAGTAAGGCCTAAGAAAAGTCCTATTAACAATAGACTGATAGAGACACCCCATCCTGCGCCACTACTTGCACGCGTAGCTCCGAGGTGCATTCCCTTCGCACGCAACCAAATTCCGTAGAACGACGTGATTCCGATAACGCTGAGGAGTACGAACAGGACCGGTTGATCCGCCGGCGTAACAAGAATACCCAGATTATCCTGAAGCGTGGTGTCCCGGTTGAGATTCACATGCAAATCCTCGGGTGCTTTTAAGTACAGGATGATAAGCCCAAGCACTTTCTGAATTACTACAATAGGCACAGCGCCGTAGGTGGTCACCGCCAACGCCTGCCAGAAATTCATTCGCCCGCCAAATGCCAACATGCCGAGCAAACTCAGGCCCGCAACCGCTGCGATGAAGAGGAAAGTCGCGGGCACAGCGTTGAGCGCTGCCCCGACACGTGTGACGGGGTGCTTCATCGCTTCCAACTGACGCGTCAACTGTTCCTCACGTCTCTCCGGCGTTCCCGCCAAATTTCCCATACTCTCCGTCTGCTGCCTCGCCTGCTCGACAATTCGTTCCGGAGTGATACGTTGCACGAATGCGTACGAATAAGTCGCTGAGAGCAGGCCCATCAAGATGAACGCTCCGACCCACAGCGGGTGTTCGCGCAGGTTGCGGAACACTCGACTCGGCTCGAAAAAAATACCGGTTACTTTTTGCAGGAACGAAAGTGGTTCCTCTTTCTGGGGAACCGCAGGCAGCGGAATGAAGCTCAGACCGAAGATGAGCAAACCGACAAAACAGAACGCGATCGCGGTGAACCACGCATCCGGACTCAACTTCGTTAAAGAGCCAACCAGGAACAGCAACCCCAATACGAAAAAGCCTATCGCAAAGGGCCACAAGTAAGTGGGCCGAGGAGCTTTTGGTTCGGTTGGTGGCGTTGGAGGTGGCGGCGGTGGCGGCGGGAAAACTGGTTCGGTCAGAGCACTCATCAGTGTCATCCGTGCTTCTTTAAATTTTGTTCAAAAAGTCGCTTGTTTGATACGGCGTTACGAAGGTCAAAGTTTCACTCAACGGCCTTCGCTTCGGGCCAACCCGGTACGCGAATGCACGCCACCGAGTGGCCCGGCTCCACTTCACGCAGCTCCGGATCGACGTGCGCACACTCTTCGATCGTGATCGGGCAGCGTGTGCGAAAGCGGCAGCCTGACGGTGGGTTGATCGGCGTCGGCACGTCTCCCTGAAGGATAATTCGATTCCGCTTCTGACGCGGATCCGGAATCGGAATCGCCGACAACAACGCCTGCGTGTACGGATGAAGCGGCTGCGCGTAAAGATCGGCAGCCGGTGCGATTTCGACGATCCGGCCGAGGTACATCACTGCGACGCGCGTCGAGATGTGTTCGACGACGGCGAGTCCGTGTGAGATGAAGAGGTAAGTCAACCTGAATTCCTGCTGAAGTTCCTGTAACAGGTTGACGACCTGCGCTTGCACGGACACGTCGAGGGCCGAGACTGGTTCGTCGGCGACGATCAGTTTCGGATTCAGCGCGAGGGTCCGTGCGACGCCGATGCGCTGACGTTGACCGCCGGAGAACTCGTGCGCGTAACGATTCATGTAATCAGGATCCAGACCCACACGTCGCAGCAGCTGGGCCACCCGGTCGCGTCGATCGTTCTTCGATCCCTCGTTATGAATCACGAGCGGTTCCCCGACTATGTCGCCGATCTTCATGCGCGGATTTAGTGAGGCGTACGGATCCTGAAAGATGATCTGCATTTCGCGCCGCATTTGTCGCAATTCTTTTTTATCGAGCGCGAGTATGTCGCGACCCTGAAAGTTGACGCGACCGGAGGTCGGTTCGATTAAGCGAAGGAGACATCGGCCCACGGTCGACTTGCCACAACCCGATTCGCCGACCAAACCGAGCGTTTCACCGGTGAAGATCTGAAACGTCACACCGTCGACCGCGCGCACGACGTCGTCCGATCCTTCGACCGGAAAATGTTTGACGAGGTCACGCACGCTCACGAGCGTGTCGGTTTGCACGGATGTAGCAATCATTTTCTCAACTGGTCGGCATCGTGATCGGCTGCGACCGCGGCTGCCAGATCGTAAAGAACGCACCGCACTTTGACGCCACCATCGAGTTCGTAGAGCGGAATGTCCTCTTCTGTACAGCGTGGCATGCGGTGCGGGCAGCGCGGCGCGAAGTGACAACCCGGCGGTAGATCCGTCGGACGCGGCACGACACCTTCAATCGTCTCCAATCGTTCTTTTCTGAGAACGTGTTCGCTCGTCAGTTTCGGTACGGAGCGCAGCAGGCCTTCCGTGTACGGATGCTTGGGCCGAGCGAATAATTCTTCAACCGGCGATTCTTCGACGATTCGTCCGGTGTACATCACTGCCACGCGATCGGCGACTTCGGCTACGACGCCGAGATCGTGTGTGATCAAAAGCACCGCCAACTCGCGTTGCATTCTTAGTTCGTTCAGCAGCTCGAGAATCTGCGCCTGGATCGTGACATCGAGCGCCGTCGTTGGTTCGTCTGCGATAAGTAGTTTTGGATTACACGCGAGCGCCATCGCGATCATTACGCGCTGACGCATGCCGCCGGAAAGTTGATGTGGATAGTCGTCGACGCGTCGTGCCGGATCGGGAATCGCCACTTCGCGCATCGCTTCAATCGTCGCGCGGCGCGCTTCTTTGCGCGGCAACTTACGATGCAAGCGAAGGGCTTCGGCAATCTGTTCTCCGACAGTGAACACCGGATTGAGCGATGTCATCGGATCCTGGAAGATCATGGCGATGTCGTCGCCACGCATCTGTCGCATCTCGGTGTCGGAAAGTCTGAGTAGATCCTTGCCTTCGAAGAGTATTTCGCCATTGACGATCTTTCCCGGAGGCGCGATGAGACGCATGACCGACAGCGCGGTGATCGACTTACCACAACCGGATTCACCAACAAGCCCCAGCAACTCGCCGCGATCGAGATGAAAGTTCACCCCATCAACCGCGCGCACGAGTCCACTGCGAGTCGGAAAATGCGTTTGTAAATCTTTAACTTCGAGAAGGTGCGACGTGGGCATTAGTAGAGATTGAAATTGTACTCGAGTTGCAGCCACATGGAGACGTATTTGCCATTTTTGACAGCGGGAACGAACTTGATCATCCTCGAAGCCGCGACGGCCTGTTCCGTTAGGCCGTGCGGAAGCATTTCAACCACACGAATGTTGCCGACGCTTCCGTTGCACGAGAAGACAACCTTCAAAATAACGGTGCCCACTACCTGTTTCTGGCGGGCAGACTCCGTGTACCTGGGTTCGGGTTTCATGACGACCCGGACCTTGCGGTCCACCTCTCTTCCTCCTCCCGCAATCGCGTCGCAGCTCGGGGTTGAGAAAGGCACTCCTTCACCGTCGCTAATCTTGATACCTTCGACCTTCTTCCCGAACACGATTGAGGAAAAGAACTGCTTCGTCCCCTCATCTTCAACATCGTTGCCGACAACGCTGAATTCATAGAGGCGTCCTTCCATAGCAAAAAACTGGGCCGTCTCATTCACAGGCTTACCGCGCGACGTCAACTGCTCACCTTTGATCTCGCCGACGGTTACACCAGTTTCTGATGAACCATCCCAGCGACCGTGTCTGTTCCGTTCGCGCATAAAATCTGCCAGCGACTGGTTGCGAACGTTCTCGTAAACGTAAACGGTATATACGGCGCCGTCAGCATACGCGCCGATGTTTCGTTGACGCTGAGTTCTGCGAATGTCCCAGATTAACGTTTTCAACGTCGTCATTGCTGGAACAGTCGGCAGGGTTACGGAAAACCGCTCACCATCGACCGTGTATCTCTTCCACCCGCTAAGTTCGGCCTGCCTTTGCGCAGCCGGAGACGCGGTTTGCGGTTGGGCCATCGCGGCCGTCGCCGCTAACACGACGCATGCGAGTAAGGACAGTTGCTTCTTCATGGTGAGATCTCCTCGAGAGGTGAGATACGTTCAACATCAAAGCCCTAATTTATCCATTCGCTTGTTCTCGTACACTGAGTCTTCCGCCGGGTAGCGTAGCGACTTCGCGATCGTGCCGTTCTCTTTTGCAATCGACCAGATGATGCTTTCGCCGGCCGGGACGACCTTGGGTTGGGCCAGGAAAACTGAATCGGTAAATGCGTCTTCGGCGTCGATCGGTTGCCAGCCTTTTCCTTTTAACATTTGGATGACATCGTTCAGGAACAGACCGTTGAGCAGATTGAAATGCGTCAGAATCGTGTGCTTGACGGGACGACCGGCGACGCGCTGCGCCAATGAGTCGTAGTACTCGGCGCGCGCCCACATGTGTTCGAGATAGAAGTCGCGATACGGTTTCAGGTCGGCGTTTGGGTCTTTCTTCAATCGCGCAGTCAATCGTTGGTCGATGGCCCAATCGGAATTGTCGATGGTCACGTGCCCGTTGCGATAACCGTTCTGCGACATGAAATTTCGCATACCGTCGCGTTTCGCAGGTGTGTCGCCTTCTTTCAGCATCGGGAAGCGCAAGTACTTGCGAAAGCGTGGAAACTCTTTCAGCAATCCTTCGGCGCGCAGAATGTCTTCCTGGTAGGCATTCAGCTCGGACTCAGGCGCGTTGAAGTTTCGATGTGAATAGGTGTGGTTGCCGATGAGGTGGCCCGCCTTGTCCCACGCGGCAACGAGATCCTTTCCCTCCTGGGGTTCGATGTTGCGACCGATGACAAATGCGGCGGCCTTGATCGAATGTTTGTTCAGCGTGTCGAGAATCGACTGGTTACGTTCCTGCGCAGTTTGCTTTACGGCGTTGCGCCAGTGGTAGTCGTCCATCGTGATGGAAAACTGCGTGGCAGGTTTTGCGGCCAGCGCGGGTACGCCGCCCACGCCGATCGCGAGAGTGCTCAACGTAAACGTTTTGGTAAATGTTCTTCGGTTCATTTGCTTCTCAAGAATGGTTCCCGCAAAGGCGCAAAGCCGCAAAGCCGCAAAGGACAACCTGAATTCTTATCTTGGCGCCTTTGCGCCTTTGCGCCCTTGCGGGAAACTACACAGTTGATGTTTCTCGATACTCGCCCCAAACTCGTCGCAGCGTGTTGCTGATCTCGCCGACTGTCGCGTACGACTCAACACACGCAAGAATTCGCGGCATCAGGTTTTCTGTCGTCGCTGCTGCTCGTTCAAGTTCTCGCAGCGCGTCTTCAAATGCCTTTTCATCGCGTCGTGCACGTAATGTTCTCACGCGCTCGACTTGCGCTTGTTCCAAAGCCGGGTCGATCCGCAATAGTTGCGTTGGCGGCTCTGACTCGAGTTGAAAGCGATTTACGCCGACGACGATCTCATCCTGCGACTCGATCGCCCGTTGATAGCGATACGCCGACTCCTGGATCTCACGCTGAACGTATCCAGTTTCGATCGCGCGCAACATTCCACCCATGCCGTCGATCTTGTTCAAATACTCTTCGGCCCGGTGCTCCACCTGATTTGTCAACTCTTCGATCGCATACGAACCAGCCAACGGATCGACCGTATCGGCAACGCCAGACTCATGCGCAATCACCTGCTGCGTGCGCAACGCAACTCGCGCGGCGTCTTCAGTTGGCAACGCCAGCGCCTCGTCCATGGAATTGGTGTGCAACGATTGAGTGCCGCCAAGTACGGCAGCCAGCGCTTGTATCGTAGTCCGTACGACGTTCACCTCCGGTTGTTGCGCCGTTAACGACGAACCCGCCGTCTGCGTGTGAAACCGTAGCATCAACGAACGTGGATCGCGCGCGTTGAAACGATCGCGCATGATGCGCGCCCAGAGTCGCCGCGCGGCACGAAACTTTGCGATCTCTTCGAGGAGATTGTTGTGCGCGTTGAAGAAGAACGAAATGCGCGGCGCGAATTCGTCAACTGCGAGACCTGCGGTGAGCGCGGCTTCAACATACGTGATGCCGTCGGCCAGCGTAAACGCGACTTCCTGCACCGCCGTCGATCCCGCTTCACGAATGTGATATCCGCTGATCGAGATCGTGTTCCAGTGCGGCACTTCGCGAGCGCAATACGCAAAGATGTCAGTGACGAGACGCAACGAAGGCGCGGGCGGATAGATGTAAGTGCCGCGCGCGATGTATTCCTTCAGGATGTCGTTTTGCAGCGTACCTCGGAGTTTGTCGAACGAAACGTTCTGCTTGCGCGCAACCGCGAGATACAGTGAGAGCAGTATCGCCGCTGTCGCGTTAATCGTCATCGAGGTCGAGACTTCGTTCAGTGGAATGTCTGCAAACAACCGCTCCATGTCGTCGAGTGAATCGATCGCGACGCCGACTTTTCCCACTTCACCCATCGCCAGCGGATCGTCGGAGTCCAGGCCTATCTGCGTCGGCAAATCGAAGGCGACGGAAAGGCCGGTTGTGCCGTGGGCCAGGAGGTATTTGTAGCGCGCGTTCGATTCTTCAGCCGTGGCGTAACCGGCATACTGCCGCATGGTCCAAAGCCGGCCGCGATACATCGTCGGATAGATCCCGCGCGTGTACGGGAACTCGCCCGGATCTCCTAAATCCGCCTTGTAATCTATGGGATCCGTGTTACCGGGGTTGAAGACGCTCGGAAGTTCTATACCTGCTGCCATTGCTGGAGCGTAGCATAACGCAATTTGACACGATTACACGATTGACACGAGAGTATTCGGCATGAAAACGGTCCGGGTTAACAAGAAGGGCGCCGACCGCGTGCGTCATGGCCACCTCTGGATCTATCGCAGCGACGTGATCGAGGTCGACGCAGAAGGCGGTTCGGTTGTGTCGGTCAGCGATGAGCGCGGAAACTTTATCGGACAGGCTTTATTCAGCGACGCGTCGCAAATAGCGCTGCGCTTCCTGACGCAGGGAACAGAAGAAATAGATCGCGATTGGTGGCGCCGGAAGATCACGGAGGCGGCCGCACGGCGCCATATCGCGGCGGATACCAACGCGTATCGCGTTGTCTATTCCGAAGGCGATCTGCTGCCGTCGTTGATCGTCGATCGCTACGCCGACGTTCTTGTTTTGCAAACACTCTCGCAGGGCACTGACGCGGTGAAGTCGATGCTCGTCGAGATACTGGTCGAAGAGTTCAACCCGCGCGCGATCATCGAGCGAAACGATGCGCGTGTTCGCGAACTCGAAGGACTGCCGTTGAGCAGCGGCACGATCTACGGCGAAGCGCCTAACGAACTGGAAACACTACAACACGGCCTACGCTTCCTCGTCGCTCCTTCGGGCGGTCAAAAGACTGGATCGTTTCTGGACCAGCGCGACAATCGCGTCGCAGCTCGTGACGCGGCACAAACAACAAACCGCGGCCGCGCACTTGACTGTTTCACGTTCAACGGGGCGTTCGCGCTTCATCTCGCCGGAGTCTGCGAACACGTGACCGGCATCGACATCTCAGGCGAGGCAGTCGCAGCGGCGCAACGCAACGCAGAACTGAATCAGTTGACGAACGTCGAGTTTCGCGAAGCAAACGTCTTCGACGCGTTGCGTGAGATGGAAGCGACTCGCGAACGTTTCGACGCGATCGTGCTCGACCCACCGGCGTTCGCGAAGAATCGAGCGAGTTTGAAGTCAGCTTTACGGGGTTATAAAGAGATCAATCTGAGAGCGCTGAAGTTGCTGAATCGCGGCGGCGTGCTCGTTACCTGCACCTGCTCATATCACGTTTCCGAGGAGTTGTTTGTCGACGTCCTAATGCAGACAGCGATTGATGCACACCGTCGCCTGCAAATCGTTGAGAAACGAATGCAGGCGACGGACCACCCGGTCTTGATCACGATGCCTGAGACTTATTATCTCAAGTGCGTGATCGCGCGCGTCATTTAGATCACGGATTGATTCCGGGATCGTTTTCGATAACGACCTTGGTCGTGTAGTCCTTACCACCAACCGACATTTTCACGACGTACGTGCCGGCTTCCAGCGGCAGGCCCTGGGCGAATCCTCCGAACCCGCCGCCGCCTCCACCGCCGCCACCGCCTCCACCACCAAATCCACCGCCCCCGGGCGGACGAGGAGGCGGATCACCGCGAAGGTTCCATTGAATCCTGTTCAGACCAACATCCTTCGTTCCGTTGATGTTCCGCACCACCTTGCCCGTGTAGTCTGAGATCGTGATCTTCACGTCGCCGCTGGGGGCTGACTTAAGGTAGTAGCTGATCGCGGTACCGGGTTGCGGGTTGGTGCCGCGGAAGAGTTTTGCGGCACCCCAATAGCGAGCGAGACGAATGTCGTTCAGCCAGTTCGTTCCCGGTCTGACTTCAAAGATATGCGCCTCGGAGTCCATCACCTTCTGCGTCATCTGCTGCAACGAAGTGATGTCGTCGAGGATGAAGATCCCGCGTCCGTGGGTACCGATGATCAGATCGTTATCGCGCGGATGGACCAGGATGTCATCAATGCGCATCGTAGGCATGCCCGACATGAACGGCTTCCATTCCTTGCCGCCGTTCATCGAGATGAACAATCCAAACTCGGTGCCGACGTACAGCAGGTTCTGGTTTTTTGGATCTTCCTTGATTACGTTGACGTTACCCCACTTCGGAAGGTTGTTGGTGAGCGAAGTCCACGTCGCGCCGTAATCCTTAGTAACGAAGATGTAGGGCTTCATGTCGTTAAGGCGATGGCCGTCAACTGACAGATAGCAAGTCCCCGCGTCATACCGCGAAGGTTCGACGCGCGAGATATGGTATGTGTCGCCAATGCCCGGCACGTTCTTGCTGACGTTGGTCCAGGTGGCGCCACCGTCCTTACTAACCTGGATGTTGCCGTCGTCAGTTCCGACCCACAGGATGCCCGGGATCTTCGGCGACTCAGCCATGGTTACGATGTAGCCGTATCCGGAATAACCATCGTGCTTGGAAGCCATCGGGTCTTTGCCTGGCACGCCCATGATCGGCAGTGTGCTGCGATCGATCTGTTTCGAGAGATCGGGTGTGGCCGTCCAGGTATCACCACGGTCCATCGATCTGAACAACCGGTTGCCGCCGACATACACGACGCGCGGGTTGTGCGGCGAAAGATGAATCGGGGTGCTCCAGTAAAAACGATAGGTTTCACTGGCGGGTGGCGTCGGCACCACGTTCGACTGGAGACCTGCACCGAAACCCTGTGCAGCGGCAAACGCAGCGAGTGTATCAGGAGTCGGCGAACCTTCCGGTGAAGGACTCGCGCTCGGCGAACCACTCGCGCTCGGCGAGCCACTCGCGGCTGGTCCACCACCGCCCTGGCGTCCACTTCCTCGCGGACGCGGTACGCCACGCGGCCGAATGCTGATGCTACGTCCAGTGCGCATATCCAGACGCTGCACTGCCCCGCCCTGCGATTCGACGTAAATGATGTTGTGGTCCGTGGGATCTATCTGCGTGTAGAATCCGTCGCCGCCGCCTATGCGATACCAGTCAGCGTTCGTAATTCCAACCTGCTGATTGCGCGTTTGACTTGGACCACCCCACGAGCCGTTGTCCTGCAATCCGCCGTAGACGTAGTAAGGCTTACGCATGTCGACGCCGATCGCGTAGAACTGCGCGGCGGGAATCGTGTTGACGAACTCCCACGTCGCACCCTGATCGTAACTGACGTTCAAACCACCATCGTTGCCGACCAGCAAGTGATCGCTGTTCGCAGGGTTAATCCAGATCGCGTGGTTATCGACGTGCGCGATGCCTTGTTGCAGCGATCGAAATGTCTTGCCGCCATCCGTCGACTTGCTGAAATTCAAACCACCCACATAAACAGTCTCCGGATTCTTCGGATCGACGCGAATCTGGCTGTAGTACATCGGGCGATTGTTTTCGTTGCTGACGACGCGCCAGGTTTTGCCTTTGTCATCGGAACGCCAGACACCGGATCGCTTCGGATCGGGCGGCCGTGGCGTGGGCGAAGCGGCCGGACTCGGCGCGACGCTTGGCGATGGTGAAGCGGAAGGTGACGGACTCGGACTCGGTGCGACCTGCCCGCCCGGCGTTTCTTCGCCGCCCGTTCCCGTGCTTGTGCCTACTTCAATCTGCGCGTACAGGATGTTTGGATTCGATCGCGAAACATCGAGACCGATGCGGCCGAGAATTCCTTCCGGCAAACCGGCGCCTTCGAGTTTCTTCCACGTCTTGCCTGCGTCGATGGTTTTCCAGATGCCGCTGTTTGGTCCACCACCGTTAAAACCAAAGTTGGTGCGGCGGCGCTGATACGAAGCGGCGTAGAGAATCTTGTTGTCGGAGGCGTCCATCGCGAGGTCGGTGAAGCCTGTGTCTTCGTCGATGAACTTGACGTTGGTCCACGTCTTACCGCCGTCGGTAGTCTTGTAGACCCCGCGCTCCTTGTTTGGTCCAAACAGGTGACCGATCACGGCAACATAGACGGTGTTCACATCTTTCGGATCGATGACTATGCGGCCGATGGTCTGCGAGTCTTCGAGTCCCATCTTCGTGAACGTCTTGCCAGCGTCGACTGATTTATAAATGCCATCGCCATAGCTGGAGCTCTGTCGGTTGTTTGGCTCACCGGTGCCCACCCAAACGGTGTTTGGATCCGACGGCGCAACGGCGATATCACCGATCGAATGCGTGCTGTACGTGTCGAAGATCGGCGTGAACGTCGTGCCGTTGTTCGTCGACTTCCAAACGCCATTGGTCGCGAACGCGATATAAATGATGTACGGATTCTGTTCCGGCACGGCGAAGTCGTCGATACGTCCGCCCATACTGGCCGGGCCGATGCTGCGAAAGACAAAACGTTTCAGCGTCGGATCGGTTGACCAGTTGATTGGCGTTGGCGTAGGGCTGGGGCTGGCTTGAGCCGCGGCCTGATTCTGCTGTGACGCAGCGTTCCGCGAGTGCACCGTCACTGTAGCCAGCGCCACAGCAAGAACGATCACGATTAAGAGCCCAAAATCGTAAACGGAGCGGGACCGGTCTTTCATGCGAAAGTGTCCTTTCACTTTTTGGTCGTCTAACTTCTGCGGGATAGAACTGTTGCCTTAGAAAAAGGCAGTAGAACGGTAGCAACGCAACCCAATTTTTCGTAGGTTGAATTGCGGAATATAAAGAAGTAGCGGGTTTTATGCAATAGATCGGCTTGGCATTGCGTCCTGCGGGGTTGTGTTGCAAACACCGCTTCGAAATAATCTCGAAAGACTTTTTCCATTGTAAAAGGCGTAGAATCGGCCATCCTTATTGGAATTGAGAATTAGGGAGTCCATGATCACTCGCGCGCGGCGGTTTGTATTCGTTCTGTGGTTCGCATCTGTTTGTCTGCTTGCGTCACCATCGACTCCGGCGCAGGAACGGCTGTGCGATCCATCATGGGAGTTTTGTTACGACCAGATACGGCAGCTCGTGCGGTCAGAAACGGTCGGCATCGACATGGCGTTTTACATGATCGAGCTGCCGGGGCTGGTTGACGAGGTCATCGCCAGGCATAACGCCGGCGTTCGTGTACGCCTCGTCGTGGAACCGCGCGGTAGTATTAAGTTTCCTCAAAACCAGCCACTACTCGATAAATTGCAAGCTGCCGGAATTCCCATGCGCTATAAGGTGGGCGACGGTATTGTGCACGTTAAACAGGCGCTCTTCGCAGCTCAGAACACCGTGCTCTTCACCGGGTCGAACTTCGGCGATGCGGATGTCGGACCTTACGCGCAGTTTGAGAACTACGTCGATGGAGCGTGGTATTTCACTAACGATCCGGCAGTCGTTAACAGCTTCAAAACCAGGTACGACGACATCTGGACTAACACGACTCTCTATGGAAACTACGCGAATATTACCGGTCCTCTGACACGGCGCTATCCGACGTTTGCGATCGATCCGTCGGTGAATTTTGTGCCCAACAGCAACCCCGCGGAAGATTACGGCGCGCGGATGATTGCCGAGCTCGATCGTGAGAACCAGAAGATCGATTTGACGATGTACCGCGTCACGGACGTGGGAATTGTTGATGCGTTGTTGCGTGCGTTGGCGCGTGGCGTGCCGGTGCGGCTGCTCGCGGAGCCTCATGAATACCGCTTTGACATAAGCCGACTTGGTGCGGAGTTCACGGGCCCTTACAACATGGACCGGATGTTTGCGGCGGGTGTGCAGATCCGTATGCGCAAGCATCGCGGGTTGAATCATCAGAAGTCGGTAACGCTTTACGGGAATGGAATGACGGTCTTTGGTTCGTCGAACTGGAGCTGGCAGTCATTCAACTTCCAGGAAGAGCACAACTATTTCACGAACAAGGGTTGGTTTTTTCAGTGGTTCGTCGATCAGTTTAATCGGAAGTGGAACTCGGCGACGGAGTATGAGGCGTTTGTGCCATTGCCGCCGGAAGTACCGGTTAACCGCGGACCCGCGATTGGAACGACCGTTGGAACGTCGGCGATGTTGAGCTGGGAAGGAGGACGTTGGGCGCACAAGTACGACATTTATCTCGGGACGAGTCCGAGTGAATTGTCGCGGGTTGCGGCTGATGTAGTTACGGGGACGTTGGGACCGGATGGGGAGGAGACGTTCATCGTTTCGGGCTTGCAGAGTGGTGTGACGTATCACTGGCGCATCACCGGCAAAACGATGGCGAATAAGACTACTGATGGTCCGGTGTGGAGTTTTACAGTGTCCGGTACGGCACCGACGCCCACGCCAACTCCTCCACCCACTCCTACTCCTACACCGAGTCCTACACCCACTCCGACTCCTACTCCTACACCGACGCCAACTCCGACGCCGAGCTCGGAATCGCCGAACAACACGCGCCTACCACCAGCTACTCAGATCGTCGACAGCACCGGGGCTGTGTGGACACTGTCGGGTCAAATTATTTTGCGCAACGGTGTAGACACAGGTGGGCGCGGTACTCCAATTCTGTATTGCACTCGTGTCGTATATGTGTTTGGCCTCGATAACCAATGGTGGCGTTGGAACGGCAGCTGGATACCGGTGGGTGTTGTCGATCCGTGCAGCGGATCCACTCCCACACCGACACCAACTCCAACGCCTACGCCAACACCGGGCGGAGAGTCTCCGAATAACACACGCGTGCCACCAGGCACGCAAATCGTGGACAGCAATGGTGATATCTGGACTCGTGCGGCTAACGGAGCGATCCTGCGCAACGGTGTCCAAGCATCGGGCGGCGTTGGTTCTCAGATTCTTTACTGCAATCGCATCGTCTATGTGTTCGGCACAGATTCGCAGTGGTATAGGTGGAATGGTGGATGGACAGAGCTAGGAACCATTGATCCCTGTGGTGGGGCAACGCCTACTCCAACGCCGACGCCAACACCGACTTCGACTCCCACGCCGACGCCAGGAACGGAGTCACCTAACAACACACGCGTTCCGCCAGGGACTCAGATCACCGATAGCGTTGGCGCTGTGTGGACGCTTTCGAATGGAAAAGTATTCCGTAATGGTCAAGACACAGGCGGTCTCGGCACTCCACTTGTGTACTGCGATCACGTCGTATATGTGTTCGGCCTCGATAACCAATGGTGGCGGTGGCTCGGTAGCTGGCAACCAGTAGGTACTGTCGAGCCATGTGGCGGATCCACACCGACGCCAACGCCGACTCCCACGCCTACGCCTACACCTACACCAACGCCGACACCGGTTCCAGGTGAAACCGTCATACTTGAAGACAATTTCAACGACAACGCGATGGACGGCGTGAAGTGGCAGGCCAATAGTCTCTTCAGTGGATTCACTGATGCGGCTGTGGCCACGGCCGAGAGCGCACAACGCTTGCAGATTGGTCCATTGTTCGCCGGGCAGTCGGGATCGCATTACAACGGTATCCGATCGACAAACACGCACAACTTCACGGGAGCTTACAGCTACGTCGAGTTGGTCCAGGGGCCGTCAGCGTCAACTAAGGCCAATGCGATGTTTACTGTGGGCATTGATGCGCACAACTACTACCGCATCTACGTCGAGGAAGGCATCTTTATCTGCCAGTCAAGGATAGGCGGAAACAAGCTGAACCTCTTCACTGTCGCCTACAGCCCAGTGACACACCGTTACTGGCGTATACGACACGATTCATCTTCGGGGAACGTCGTGTTCGAAACGGCGAGTGACAATGGTGGGAGCCCTGGAATCTGGACCATCCGTTCGAGCGCAAGCTGGAACACCTCAGCGGTCCCGGTAACCGCAGTGCGCTTCGAACTAAAGGCCGGAACCTGGCAACCCGAACCCGTCGCGCCCGGAACTGTCATCTTCGACAACTTCCGCGCCGCCCGCCCGTGACGCACAAGACTTAGCAGTTTGAGAAACAACGTGCGCTTTAGCCGCGGCTTCGCCGCCCGATGTCTATGCCTCGTCTCACATCAAGCGGCGAGCCGCAACGGATCAGCGCCCCTCTCCGCAATAAATTTTCGTTACCTACGAGCCGGAAAGATTAAGGTCTGCGAGTTTGGAATGGTTAACCCTGCCACACGCCGTTGCGCGCATTGTCGGCGAGGCGTTTGGCGTCGGGAAGGGCGTCGAGGGCGCGGAGGACTTGAACGTCGCTGTCGAGCATAATGCGGGCGCCGGCGTCGTTGGAAAATGAGGCGGTGATGATCTCCTGCCGAAGTCGCAGCTTCGTAAACTCCAACTCTTCATCAATCTGCCCCGGCAGAACGTGAAAAGACGGGTCGGTGCGCACGAAGTTGCGAAACGCCTCCAGCACACGATCGTTAATCGGAAAGTCAGTCGACTTCGCAGTCCTTCCGTACAACACTTTCTCGACCTTATACGACTCCAGCCCCGTCGTAAGCCCCGCCGCTAATTGTCGCGTGAAATGAAACGCCGCTTCAGCGATGCGCGCTCGCGCCGTCGTGTTCGCCGCTTCCTTCACTTCAATGTCCGGCGTGATTCCACCACCGCCATAAAACACGCGACCAACAGCAGTCTGCACTCCCGGCCCACTGTGCGGATGCGGCGTCGGCGACGCGAGCTGCAACGGCGCTTCCAGATTGCGTGATCCATTCGCGGGCGGCGGAGGCGTTTCTTCAGAATCCTGACGTGTGTAGTAATCGTAAATCGACCCGCTCGAATAATCGCGCTGCAACGAACGACCATACGGCGTGTAGTAGCGCGCAGTCGTCAACGTCAACCCGGTATTGAACGGCAACTGATAAATCCGTTGGACCAACCCTTTGCCGAAACTCGTCTCGCCGACAATCAACCCACGCCCGTGATCCTGAACCGCGCCCGCAACAATCTCTGAAGCTGACGCACTATTTCGATTGATCAAGATAACCAGCGGCAGAGTAGACGGGTTGGAGCCGTTAGATTTGTAAACGATCGGTTCGTTGTACTCAGTACGACCTTTAACCGAAACGATAGTCTTGTCGCGCGGCAAAAATTCGCTTGCCACGTCGACTGCCTGTTCGAGAAGCCCGCCCGGGTTGTTACGCAGGTCGAGAACGAGCTGGCGCATCCCCTCTCCCTGGAGTTTCTTCATCGCCTTCGACAACTCGTCGTCACTCGAACGCTGAAATCCGCCGGTCAAACCGATGTATCCGGTGCCGGGACGAATCATGTACGAGTTGCGAATCGACGGCAGCGGAACGGCCGCGCGAACAATCGTGAAATACAACGGCGCCGGATGGCCCGCGCGCTCGACTTTGATTGTGACGGGTTCTCCCAACCCACCGCGCACGTTCTTCGATACCTGCTCGCTGGTCCAACCGCGTGAGTCTTTACCATCAACTTCGACGATCCGATCGCCGTAACGCACGCCGAGTTTCGCCGCGGGCGCGCCCTCAACTGCTGATTGAACGTAAACGCCGTCCCGGTGCTGCACGATCGTGACGCCGATGCCATAGAAGCTCGAGGACTGATCCTCTTTCAGCTTCTTAAACTCGCTATACGGGAAGTAAGAGGAATGCGGGTCGAGCGTCGAAAGCATGCTCTGAATGGCGGATTGCGTCGCTTTTTCGTGATCGATGTCGCCTGAGTAGTTCGACGTGATGGTGGCGACAGCTTCGTTATAATCCTTTTCGATTTCGTCGACGACGCGGTACGAGTTCTTATTCGCGGTTGAGGTGAGACCGCTTAGTCGCTGGGTGGTGCCGATGACGCCGCCAAAGATGGACGCAGCCAGTATGACAACGGCCGCTGTCA
This sequence comes from Pyrinomonadaceae bacterium, assembly GCA_035646355.1. Lineage (GTDB taxonomy): Bacteria > Acidobacteriota > Blastocatellia > Pyrinomonadales > Pyrinomonadaceae > PSRF01. Next base: position 65,671 of record DASRPN010000155.1, read on the forward strand.
CGGTGAATTTCTTAGTGACCCATCCGCCCTTGTATTGCGAAGACGATGGTTCTAATTGGCGGGCGACTTCCATAGCCAAAATATAGCACAGGCATCGTCGCAGCTCCGAAGCTGAAAATCTGCGACTCCCGGCTGTGTGGTATATTGCGATTGAGACACCCGAATGTCCCAGTTTCTCTCGATCATCATTCCTGCATATAACGAAGCGGCCCGGCTGGGGAAAACCCTCGAGACCGTCGCGGACTACATGCGCCAGAGTTACCCCGAGGGCGAGATAATCATTGTTGACGACGGTTCCGCCGATGAGACGGCGACCCTCGCGCGACAGTTGCTGGCCGGCAGGGGTACGCTCCGCACTTCCGTCATCAGTTACAAATCAAACCTGGGAAAAGGACGGGCCGTGCGCCTCGGACTACTCGCGGCGCGGGGCGAGGTCGCACTTTTCTCAGATGCCGATCTCTCGACGCCAATCACAGAGACGCCGAAACTGTGCGATCCCATTCTGAAGAACGAATGTGATGTGGCGTTTGGGTCGCGCGCGTTGGACCGCAAACTGATCGGCGTGCACCAATCCTGGCGCCGTGAGCAGGGTGGCCGGGTTTTCAATCTGGCCGTTCGTGTGGCGACGGGCATGCCATTCTGGGACACTCAGTGCGGCTTCAAAGCATTCAAGATGTCTGTCTGCCGTCCGCTGGTTGAAGCGGCGACTATCGATCGGTTTGGCTTCGACGTCGAGCTTCTCTATCTCGCCTATCGCGCGGGACTACGGCTGCGCGAAATACCCGTTCGATGGGACCATAACGAGGGAAGCAAGATCAGTCTGTTCAGCGACAGTTTCAAGATGCTGGGCGAGGTTGGACTCATTCGGCAGCAGGCCCGTCGCGGCGTCTACGATGCTGCCATTCGCGCCGTGCACGACAGGACTACGCCGTGAGCTTTGTACTTTGAGCTTTGTACTTGGTATTTTTTCCTTGCTGAGTAGACCGTTGTCAGCGGGCGGGAACCAAGCACCAAGAACAAGCACAAAACACATGACTGCACGTCTTAACATCAACATCGATCACGTCGCGACGGTGAGACAGGCGCGAAGGGCGCCGGAGCCGAATGTGATTGCGGCAGCGATGGCGTGTGAACAAGCGGGCGCTGATGGGATCACGGTCCACCTGCGCGGCGATCGTCGTCATATCCAGGATCTCGACGTGCGTCTGCTGCGCGAATCAGTGACGACGTACCTCAATCTCGAAATGGCGGCAACCGAAGAGATGCTTGACGTCGCGCGTGAGGCTCGACCGGATGCGGTCACGCTTGTAGCAGAGCGCCCGGATGAAATAACCACCGAAGGCGGACTCGACGTTAAAGCGAATAAGTTGGCTGTCAGCAACGCAATTGATGCGATTAGAGAGAGCGGGATGCTGGCGAGTGTCTTTATCGATCCGGATCCGGCGCAGATCGAAGTCGCTCACGAGATCGGCGCGCAGCAGGTCGAGTTATGCACGGCAGCTTACGCGGAGGCGATGTTAGGCGCGCGCGGGATTCACGGCGAAGGCGCGGTCCATGCTCACCAGGAGTTACGAAGATTAAGAGAAGGGGCTGAACTGGCGGCGCAGTATGGATTACTCGTCGCGGCCGGTCATGGTTTGACTTACCGAAACGTCGGCGCTGTCGCCGCGATCGACGAGATCATCGAATTCAACATCGGCCACAACATCGTGGCCCGTGCGATTTTTGTTGGATTGGAAACCGCAGTTAAAGAAATGCGTGCAGCGATTGGCCGTTGATCCGTGTTACCGGGAAGAAGCGAGTTGTAATCGCACGACAGAACGCTCCAGCTTGGCCCGCGCCACCTCGAAGTCCTCTTCAGTTCCACTCCACTGATTGAGCTGTTTTTCAAGGCGTTCACGCGACAACTTCGCGCGGGCCGCGTCGATCTCTTCCGGCCGCTCGGCAACATCCGCGAGCACCGAAACATGATCGTCGCGCACCTCGACAAACCCGCCTGAGACATGCAAAGGGGAACTCTTCCCATCCTGCACGTACGTCAACACACCAGTTTGTAGTTGTGAGATTAGCGGCGTGTGACCCGGAAGAATTCCTAACTCACCGCCAAGTCCCGGGACCGTAACCATGTCCACGGTCTCGGCCAACACACGCCGCTCAGGAGTAACAACTTCGAGTTGTATTCGGTCTGCCATACAGGATTCGTCTTGCTTTTGGTTTTACTGCGTGAAGGTCTTCGCCTTCTCGATTGCTTCTTCAATCGTGCCGACCATGTAAAACGCCTGTTCCGGCAGATCGTCATGCTTGCCGTCGACCAGTTCGCGGAAGCCGCGCACCGTGTCTTCGAGTTTGACGTACTTTCCTTCGAGGCCCGTGAACTGCGCCGCCACAAAGAACGGCTGCGAGAAGAACCTCTGGATCTTGCGCGCGCGCGAAACGATCAGCTTGTCTTCGTCTGACAACTCGTCAAGACCGAGAATCGCGATGATATCCTGCAAGTCTTTGTATCGCTGAAGCACGCGCTTTACATCCTGCGCCGTGTCGTAATGCTCCTTACCGATGATGCGCGGATCGAGAATGCGCGACGACGAAGCGAGCGGATCCACCGCCGGGTAAATACCGAGTTCCACGATCTGTCGCGACAACGCCGTGACGGCGTCGAGGTGCGCGAAGGTCGTCGCGGGCGCCGGGTCAGTGTAGTCGTCCGCCGGAACGTAAACGGCTTGAATTGACGTGACTGATCCGGTCTTGGTGGACGTGATGCGTTCCTGCATTTCGCCCATCTCGGTCGCGAGGTTCGGTTGATAACCCACCGCGGAAGGCATACGTCCGAGCAGTGCCGACACTTCCGATCCCGCTTGAGTGAAGCGGAAGATGTTGTCGATGAAGAGCAGCACGTCGAGTCCCTGATCGCGGAAGTACTCGGCGACCGTCAGACCCGAAAGCGCAACGCGCAGACGCGCGCCTGGAGGCTCGGTCATCTGGCCGTAAATCAACGCCACTTTCGACTGTCCGATCGTGTTCATGTCAACTTTGGAAAGATCGAACGCGCCAGTGTCGTGGAAATTTTTGTTGAACTTCTCGCCAAACTGGATAACCTGCGACTCGACCATTTCGCGTAACAGGTCGTTCCCTTCGCGCGTGCGCTCGCCGACACCCGCGAACACCGAAAAGCCCGAGCGTGCTTTCGCGATGTTGTTGATCAACTCCATCACGATAACGGTCTTGCCGACGCCCGCGCCGCCGAACAATCCGATCTTGCCTCCGCGTAAGAACGGTTGAATCAGGTCGATGACCTTGATGCCCGTTTCGAACATCTGAAGTTCGGTCGATTGCTCTTCAAACGTTGGAGCGTGACGATGAATGGGATAACGCTTGTCGTGTTTGACGGGACCGAGCGTGTCCACTGGTTCACCAATCACGTTCAGCACGCGGCCGAGCGTTCCCTCGCCGACGGGCATCGTGATTGGACCACCAGTGTCGATGGCTTTCATGCCGCGGACCATACCGTCAGTGGGCAACATCGAGACTGTCCGTACGCGTCCTTCGCCGAGGTGCTGCTGCACTTCCGCGATGACGTCGATAGGTGACGGCACGTCGAAACCTTCCGAGGTAACTCGCAGCGCCTGGTAGATCGGAGGCAGATAGCCTCCCTGAAACTCCACGTCGAGCACGGGACCGATAATCTGTACGACCTTGCCGACGTGATTAGCGTCGGGGCTCGCGTTTCCATTGGTCGTAGACATACTGTCGCTGAACTCCTCTTTCGACCTATAAAGGCGAACAAAATGGGCAGGTTTAAAAGCCAGACAAGATAACACACCCGCTAAATTGCGCCAAATCCGTCGTTGAAGTGTTCGGAGTAAAGATTATATTTCGGGATCGATGCGAATCTTCATTCGCTGGAGGACCTGTAGATCTTCTTCGGTGAGATCGAGAGTGGCGCGATCAGTCTCAGTGTCATCTTCGCCGGCGTGAGGTCTGAGACCGATCTCGAGACGCAGCGTCAATTCCATTTCGTATCCGGCTTCTCGCAATCGTTCGATTGCTTCCGCAACTTTCGTCGAGTTCTCGACTGATTCGTTAATCGCGCTGCCAATCTCGCGAACTATCTCTTTTGCGTCGTCATCGATTTCCATTTTGCTGGTATGCTACGACAGTAGCTGAAGATTGCCAACTGTCAATCGCACCTTATAGACTGTCATAGTCCCGTTATGTTTGGAACCATTGGAATTCTGACCGGAGGTGGCGATGCGCCGGGTCTGAATGCGGTGATTCGCGCGGTGGTGAAGGCTGCCACGTGCGAATACGGCATGCGCGTAATCGGCATCGAAGACGGCTTCGAAGGTTTACTCGGCGCCAGCAAAACACGTTCGCTTAATGCGTCGGACGTGCGGGGACTTTTGCCTCGTGGCGGAACGATTCTCGGGACGCGCAATCGCGGCTGTTTTGTCGAACGTGAGAAAGATGGCGTGCGGATGAGCGTCGAGGCCGTTTACGCAGAAGCCATCGCCAACATGAAGATCCTCGGGATCGATGCCCTCGTGGTCCTTGGCGGTGAAGGTACGCTGGGCATCGCCAATGAATTTCACAAACGTGGCGTTCCGATCTGTGGCGTACCCAAGACGATCGACAATGATCTCGCTTGCACGGAACTGACGTTTGGTTTTGTCACTGCGTTGGATATCGCCACGGAAGCGCTTGATCGGTTGCACACGACGGCTGAGTCGCACGATCGCGTGATGATCCTCGAAGTAATGGGCCGGCACGCAGGTTGGATTGCGCTGCACTCGGGGATCGCGGGCGGCGCTGATGTGATCCTGATTCCGGAGATACCGTTTACGCTCGATTCAGTTTGTGAGAAAGTGCGCGCGCGCGACGCGATGGGATCAAATTTTAGTATCATCGTGGTCGCGGAAGGCGCGATCGAAATCGGGCACGAGCTGGTTTATCAAGACAAGGGTGATAGTTCTCGTGCACCCCGGCTCGGGGGAATCGGCCAGCACTTGCAGCGAGATCTCGAGGAGGTTACCGGACGAGAGACGCGGTGCGTGGTTCTGGGACACCTCCAGCGGGGCGGGCGCCCGAACGCTTTTGACCGCATGTTGGCGACGAATTTTGGGTCTTGTGCGGTGCGAGCGTTGGCGAATGGTGAAAGTGGCGTAATGGTGGCGCTCCAGGCGGGCGACGTCGTCACTGTGCCGCTAGCCGAGGCGATCAAGGGTATTAAAACAGTACCGCCGGACGGTCAGCTCGTGCGGACAGCGCGTGACACCGGCGTTTCTTTTGGCGCGCAGAACGAGGCCAGTTATCATAAGCCGAGTTAGTGGAACGCGGATTGAATGGTCCGGATTGAATTTAGATGTCACAGGTAATCAAAGAAAAGCTACAGGGCGAACTCGACGAGCTCGAAACGGAGCTTCGCATTCATCTGCCGAAGGAGATTAAGCGGGCGCTCGAGTTTGGCGACCTGCGCGAGAATTCCGAGTATCGCGCCGCGCTCGACCGGCAGAACGTCGTCAAGGCCCGGATAGTCGAACTCCGGCAACGGATTAGCGAGATTGCCTCAATCGATCCGAACAAGGTGCCGCGTGATAAGGCGTCGTATGGATCGACGCTGGTCCTGTTCGACGCGGAGAAGGACGAAGAGGTCACTTATCGTCTCGTGACTCCGGAGGAAAGTGACCCGGCCCAGGGACTGATTTCAACCACTTCGCCGGTAGGCAGGAGCCTGATGGGCAAACAGGAAGGCGACGAAGTGGTGGTCCGCACCCCGTCCGGCGCGCGCAACTTCGAGATCCGGCAACTTAGGACCCTGCATGATGAAATGTCCGCGGACGTACAGTCGGGCACACCCTAAGCGAGTAAAAAATACGGGATTAACCGAGGAGAAACTAAGCTAGCAGATGTTTGGTGCAAGTATCGGACGAGCCGCCCAGCGGATCATCGATGCCATTGTGCGGTGGCTGGCCAGTGGGCACATCAATCCCAATCTCCTGACCGTGATCGGCGTTGGCATAAATGTCGGCTGCGGTCTTCTTTTTGGGTTTGGGCGTTTTTTCTCAGCGGGCATTCTGCTCCTGGTCGCAAACCTCTTCGACATGCTTGACGGCCAGGTGGCCCGGCTCTCGGGCCGAGTAACGAGATTTGGCGGCTTTCTCGATTCTTCGTTGGACCGCCTGTCGGATATGGTTGTATTTGTGGGCCTTATGGTCTTTTACGCCCGCGACATCCCGGACCACTCAACTCTTAACGTTTTTCTCGCGGGCGCCGGACTAATGGGCTCGGTTATGGTAAGCTACGCCAGCGCGCGGGCAGAGAGCCTGATTCCCAAATGCGATGTCGGCTTCCTGCGACGCCCAGAACGCGTGATACTCTTTATTATCGGCGCGCTTAGTACTCATCCAGGTTCTGATAATTTCTTTGCCAATCGGATGCCGGCTGTGTTGTGGGTACTTGCAGTTGGCTCCTATTGGACCTTCGCGCATCGCATGTACCACACGTGGCGCGAACTGGCGAAGGTAGAGGCAACAAAAACAGAGAACGTGCCGGCTCAGGAAATACGTATACAGAATCCGATATCGTTCGTTAAGTCCGCGTTTCCGGAAAAACAGGGATAACGCGAGCGCTCTTTTGAGGTAGAAACGTGACTATCTGTCCGTGCTGTGGCTTCAAGTTTGTTGGAGCCTTGAGCAATGGTTGTAGACAATGTGGGGCCCGCTCGGTAGGTGAGCCCCTTCCGAGACCGGCCCACGAACTTCCGTCCTACGGACGCGCGCTCGTGTTGGCAGTTGCCGGCTCCCTCACCGTCCTTCTTTTCCTCACGCAAACAGTCATCGCGGTGTTTTCCAAATCGCTGGATCCATTGGGTGGATGGTCCTGGATCACGGCGGGCCAGATCGCTGCGTGGCGGTTGAAGTGGGTCTCGATTCCGCTGCTGATCGTAACCGTCTGGTTAGGCCGAAAGCTTTACCGCTCGATCAAACAGAACCCGGAAAAGTTTTGCGGTCTGAAACATGCGCGACGCGGTTTGTTCGCGACATCCTTCGTAGTGTTTCTGATTGCGTTGTTGATCGGAGTCACTGTGCCGGAGCGACTGCGACAACGACAAATGGCGAAGGATGCCACTTTCAAGGCTCACTACTACAAGTTTGAAACCGCCACCCTCGAATATCAGTTGCGCTACCAAACCTACCCGGCCGACATCGCCGATCTCAGAAAACGGATTCCGGATCCTGATGGCACCCTGGCCGAAGCCTTAAGATTCATAGACCCAAATGGTTACCGGCCCAGTGCCGACTTCGCTGCAAATGCCGCGGAGAAAACGCCGTCTCTGCGCGGCGCGGCTATCCGCCGAGTTTCATTATCCGCCACCGACGATACCCCGAGTGGAAGTTTGGCATTCACCACCTACGAACTACAGCTCCCGGGTGAAGACAAGATCCTTGGCACCGAAGACGACTGGATCGGGTCGAACGGCATCCTGAAGCGAGTAACCGAGGTTTCCAAAGGTGGTGTGGGCCGTTCCGTTTCAGCCGGTATCCTGCAACCATAGCGACGCATGTCGTTTCTGGATCGTTTCCGTAAAAAAGTCGAAGACGAAGCCTCACGAATCGCACGTCTTTCCAAGACGGGACGCATGACTGACGGAAACATCATCGACGCCGTCTCCGACAACAACGGTCGCATCACGCAAGTCACTTACACATACACGCTGGCGGGAGTGCTTTACGAATCTTCACAGGCACTCACCGACCAGCAACAGCAGCATTCATTCGACTACGCGCCCGGTAAACAAATCGTCGTCAGATACGATCCACGTCAACCTGCGAACTCGATTGTCGTATAGAGCTTTGTTCTTTGTGCTTTGTACTTTGACTCCGTAGACTGGCACTCTTGTAATGATCGAACAAAGAACAAAGTTCTAAGCACAAAGCTCAAAACGAATGTTTCGCAAAGTACTGATAGCCAATCGTGGGGAGATCGCTGTCCGCATCATTCGCGGTTGCCGCGAGCTGGGCATCAGGGCCGTCGCGATCTATTCCGAAGCGGATGCCGAAAGCTTGCACGTGCGCGCCGCGGATGAGGCGGTGTGCGTCGGTCCCGCTTCGTCAGCCCACAGCTATCTCAACATCGACGCCGTCATCGCAGCGGCGAAGTCCGTCGGTGCCGAAGCCATCCATCCCGGCTACGGCTTTCTCGCCGAAAACGCTGACTTCGCTCGCGCTGTGACTTCAGCGGGTTTGACCTTCATTGGTCCAAGTGCTGAAGCAATGGAGTTGATGGGTTCGAAAACAAGCGCGCGCCGCGTCGCTGTTGAAGCGGGTGTCCCCATCGTGCCGGGGACCGTTGATGCACTCGGGTCATTTGAAGAAGCGCGCAAGACGGCGGAAGAGTTTGGTTATCCAGTGATGTTGAAAGCCGCGGCGGGTGGTGGCGGCAAAGGCATGCGGCTGGTGACGAGCGGTGACGAACTGCGTTCGGCATTCGAGACCGCGCAGACCGAAGCTGCAGCCGCGTTCGGCGATTCAGCGTTGTACTTAGAGAAAGCAATCGAACGTCCGCGGCATATTGAAATCCAGATTTTCGGCGATAGTCATGGCCACGTGGTCCATCTCGGCGAGCGCGAGTGTTCGATTCAACGTCGACACCAGAAGGTGATCGAGGAGTGTCCGTCGCCAATCAATGATCCGGATTTACGTCGGCGCATGGGCGGGGCGGCTGTGAAGATCGGCCAGTCCGTGAACTACACGGGCGCGGGAACGGTCGAGTTTTTACTGTCAGACGCGACACGCGAGTTTTACTTTCTCGAGATGAACACGCGTCTACAGGTGGAGCATCCTGTAACTGAACTCGTTACTGGTTTCGATCTCGTGCGAGAGCAGTTTCGGGTTGCGGCTGGTGAGCCGCTGTCGTTCACGCCGGACGACGTGCGCTGGTTGGGCCATGCGATTGAATGCCGGATTTACGCCGAGGATCCTGCCAACAACTTCTTTCCTTCGCCGGGAACGATCACGTACCTGCGCGAACCTTCCGGGCCGGGGATCAGAATCGATAGCGGCGTCGTGAACTTCTCGGAAGTGTCGATTCATTACGATCCGATGATTGCAAAGCTCGCAGTTTGGGGACGGACGCGAGACGAGGCGATTAAACGTTTACGGCGCGCGCTCGACGAGTACCAGGTGGCGGGAATCACCACGACGCTTCCCTTCTTTCGTGAAGTGGCCGACGACGAAGAGTTTATCGCAGGCAAGCTCGACACAGGGTTCATTGCACGATTCAACGAGCGGCGAGAGGTGGTCGATGCGCCGCAGGATCAGGTTGATCTCGCGATGATCGCCGCGGCGATTCATTACACGCGACATCAGCAGCCGGTTTTCGTTCAGGGAGCAACGCAGACTTCCGATGGCCGTTGGAAGATGGCCGGACGCGCGGCAGGTTTGAGAAGGTGGAAAAGATCGTGAAACTCAAAGCCATCATCGGTGAGCAAGAGCACGATTTGGACGTCCGGATCGACGGCGGACGCGTGCGAGCTGAGATCGACGGCCGTGTTTACGATCTGGAGTTACGCGAGCCCGAACCTGGCAGCTACCTATTTCTTCGCGGATCGGAAGTTCACGATTGCCAGGTGAACAAAGCGCACGAAGGTTTTAACGTGAGTTTGCACGGACGCAATTACGCAATAACGATCGTCGATCCGAAGCGATTGCGCAGCGGGCAGGACACTCATGGTCACCAGCACGGGTTGGCCGAGATCACGGCGCCGATGCCGGGGAAAGTTGTGAAGGTGCAGCTCGAGCGAGGCGCCACTGTTGAAAAGGGTTCTGGGATCATAGTCGTTGAGGCGATGAAAATGCAGAACGAGATGAAGTCGCCGCGTGCGGGCGTCGTGGTTTCGATTAATGTCAAGCCGGGAGATACAGTTAACGCTGGCGACGTGCTGGCGGTAGTTGAATAATCAGATGCGAATTTTGTTGTGGGACATCGATGGGACGTTGATTCGCTCGGCGCGGCCGGGCGGGTACAAGGAGTACACCATTCCCGTGCTCGAGGAGTTGTTCGGCACAGCGGGCGGGCTTGCTGACATGCACGTATCAGGCATGACCGACATGCAGATCTTCATCGAAGCCCTCGGGAATCACGGCGTCACTCACGACAACGTGCGCGAGCGCATGGCGGTGCTCAGCGAACGACTCACCGCCGAAGCTCGAAAGATCACCGGTAACGGCGTGACGTTTTTTGAACTAATACCCGGCGCGCGTGAAACACTCGAAGCGTTGGAACATCATCCTCGTTATCGCTCGGCGCTCCTGACCGGCAACATCGAACCGATGGCCTATCTGAAGATGGAATTGGTTGGTCTCGAAAAGTTCTTCACGTTGCCCGGTGCGTTTGGCGACGAGTCGCACAACCGTCGCGATCTTCCCGCGCTCGCTGCCGAGCGCATTAGCAAACACCTGCAACTCGATCTCGCGCCTGAACAATTCATCGTCATCGGCGACACGCCAAACGACATCGACTGCGCGCGTCACTTCGGTGCTCGGGCCGTCGCGGTCGGCACCGGACGCTTTTATTCGAATGAAGAGATTATCGAGCACTCTCCCGACAAGTTTCTCCTGGATCTCACAGACGTCGATGCCGTGATCAGAACGCTCGACGAACTGTAAATTAAATGCGATGGAAGCCTTTGAGGATGTCGCGTCTCGTTAAGCGAAGAATGACGGGGCGGCCGTGAGGACACGTCGTCGGCGAAGAAGTTTGCAGCAGACGATCGATGAGCCAGCGCATTTTCTCGGGTGCGAGCGGCATTTTCACTTTGATCGCGGCGTGACACGCCAGTGACGCGGCGATCTCATCACGCAGAGTTTCACGCGCGGAGTCTTTCTTTTCAGCGTCAACCGTATCCAGCAATTCAGAAAGCATGTTGCGCGCTTCGTTGGCGGGAAGATCCGCGGGCGTTGCTTTGATCGCGACGGTGCGTCCCGAAAGCCGCATTAGCTCGAAGCCGTAGTTCTCAAGCTCCGGCGCGAGGTTGTCGAAGACGGCAGCTTGCGCGGGCGTGAGATCGAACGTTTCGGGAACGAGTAGTTGTTGCGAATCGGTTTGTCGCGCAGCTTCAAGCGCGCGGTACTTGTCGAAAAGAACGCGCTCGTGTGCGACATGCTGGTCGATCAGCAGCAAACCGTGCTCGTCCGTCGCGATGATGAAACTCTCATCAAGTTGGCCCAATGCGCGGATGTTTGACGAAAGCGCTTCAGCTTCCACTTCGCGCGTGAACTTCTCCGCTGACGGCACTGGCGGAACCACAGATTGAGGAACCCCAGACTCAACAGGTTTTCGTTCTTCAGTCATCGCCGCAACATCACGGGCGATCTCATCACCTGAGGGTGGTTCGTATTCGTATTCAATTCGTGGTTGTGGTGGAGGCGGTGGAATAAAAGGCGCATTGACGTATGCCGGCATTGCTCGCTCTTGCGGAGGCGCATACGCGGCGCTGGCGAGCGCGTTCTTGATCGCTTCCCGCACTGCGTCTGCAACCGCCGCCTGTCGGCGAAAGCGCACTTCCGTCTTTGCCGGATGAACGTTCACATCGACCTCTTCCAGCGGTGTCTCGATGAACAACAACGCCGCGGGATAAACCCCGTGGGGCAGAATCGATCGATAACCCTCCGACAGCGACCGTCCGATCATCCGATCTCGCACGAACCGTCGATTCACAAACAAGTACTGCGAATCGCGTGACGTACGACGATCGCGCGGAGCGGAAACAAAACCCGTCACACGCGCGACGTCTCCGTGTCCGCCGTTTACTTCCAACAAATTCTCGAGAAACTCGCCGCCAAAAATTTGATACGCACGCTCGCGAAGATCTTTCGCGGAAGCTGCTCGAATCACTTCCCTGCCGTTGTTAACAAACGTGAACGCGATCTCCGGATGGGCCAACGCGTAGTGCGTCACGAGATTCGTCAGGTGAAACGTCTCCGTCGCTTCCGCACGCAAAAACTTGCGCCGCGCGGGTACGTTGAAAAACAGATCGCGCACGGCGATCGTGGTCCCACGCGGATGCGCTGCGTCCTTCACATCGCGCATGCGTCCCCCGTCGATCGTGACGCGCGTCGCTGAAGCAGCACCTTCAGTGCTGGTGGTCAACTCAACCTTCGCCACGGACGCGATCGAAGCGAGCGCTTCGCCACGAAAGCCCAGCGTCCCGATCGCTGCGAGATCTTCAGAGACGCTAATCTTCGACGTCGCGTGACGCTCAAACGCGAGCACGGCATCGTCACGCACCATGCCTTCACCGTCGTCTGAAACTTTGAGCAAACGACGCCCGCCCGCTTCGATCTCAATTGTGATGCGCGTCGCACCGGCGTCGATCGAATTCTCCACCAGCTCTTTGGCTACGGATGCGGGACGTTCGACGACTTCGCCTGCTGCAATTTGATTGGCGACGTGATCTGCGAGGACGCGAATTTTAGACATTCTTTTGTACTTTGTTCTTTGAACTTAGTACTTTGTTTGCTTGTTCAGAAGTTGAGTCCAACTTGCCCGCTCAGCAGGCGAACAAAGAACAAAGCACAAAGTACTAAGTTCAAAGATAGACGACTTGATGATCATTCGAACCGATATTGATCGCATTGTAGATCCACTCGATCACGTACGTGCCGTGGCGGGAAAGCAGCGACGTGATGTTGATGTGTCGTTCCTGCAAGTCTTTGTTTGGGTATAGCTGATCGGCGGCGCGTTGCAGTTGCCGGTGAGCGGCATCGTCCCGCGTCATTTGCGCGCGGACGAAGCGCGTGCGCAGTCCCTCAAGTTGATACTGAATCTTCTTGCGGCCAGTTTCGAGAGCGTCGCCGAGCGTCGGATCGATCGCGTGCAACTCGCGTTTTAGTCGATCGAGTTCCTGGTTGACGTTGTGGTCCAAATCGTCAAACGAACGCGCAGTGTTCGCGCCGAGATATTCTTCGACGACGCGCTTCGTTACCGGTTCGAGACCTTCGAAGAAATCGGCGAGAGTCAACCCGTAGCGCTCGAGCACGCGGCCTGTGTGGCGCTCGACCATCGTGAGACCGGAACGAAGGAGAATCGGTGTCGCGGGACGTTCGAGCACGCGATAGACCTCGGCGGTTTGCGCAAAGTAGGCGATCTCGGCGGCGCCGCCGTAGTAAGAAATTGTCGGCAGAAGGTAATCCTGCACGACTGCTCGTAACGTTACATTGGGACTGAAACGCTGCGGTTCGCTGAGCGCGAGGTCTGCGAGCTCTTCGATCGAATACTGCTTTTGCGTATCTTTCGCATGGTACTTTCCGTTTTCAACTCGGACCAGAGCGCGCCTCGCGCCGTCTTCGTCATGCAGAAACAGTGGAAACGAATTTGCCGTCGCGAGCACCTGGGCGTGATAACCCGCGCTTTCCAACTCGCGGCTCCGCTGTTCGATTGCGGTCGCAATCTCAGGCGCTTGTCGTGCGGCCGCCGAGTAAAGCGGCGCGGCGATTTTTTTCATCGCCGGATCGAGCGGATCGAGAAATATTAGCCCGTAACGTCCGAGTAACGACGTCATCATCGTCGCGAAACTGTCGACGTAACCGCGTCCGGGTTGCCAGGCGTTTTTGACCAGCGCCTTCATATCGTCAGCAAACTCGGAATTCGGTAACAGTTCAAACAGCTGATCGATGAGCGCGTTGATCGAGTCGTCGAGCACGACACGTCCCACCGGCTGCCCTTCGCGATGCAGACCGGTAGAAACGTCAACGTGTTTGAGCTGGCAATCGCGTCCGATGATTTCCGCTTTTGAGACCTCGATGAAGTCGTGGTCCTCGGCGGCGATCCAGAAAACGGGCACAGCTTTTGTATTGCGCTGTCGCAAACATCCGGCCAGCTTCACAGCCGAGACGGCTTTGTAGATCGTGTAGAGTGGACCAGTGAACAGTCCCGCCTGTTGACCCGAAACTACGGCGACCGTGTCAGGCTCGCGCAGCAACTTGATGTTGTTGAGTGTTTCCTCGGGCGCGCCCCAACGGCGATTCATCGCTTCCAGAGCGTCGGCGACCTGGCTGCGATCGACCTGGTACGCAGCGAGCACCTGCGGCACACGCTGTTGCAGTTCATGATGAAAGCGGACGGCGGACGGATAAAAATTCCGCAACGCTACCGGATCTTTTAGGTAGTCGAGAAACAGACGCGACTGATGCGGAATACGCTCGAAGGGTAGGGTTTCGACGCGCAGACCAGATTCTTCGGGGGTGCTATAACAAGCGGCTTCGGCGGTGCTCAAGATTGGTTCAGGCTCCTGCCGGACATTCTAATCCGTGTTTCAGTAAGTGCCTAATCTCGCCCCGAGCGTGTTCATCGGGCATTTGCAGCGGTGCACGGACCTTGCCGCCGTGATAGCCGACCATGTCCAACGCGGCTTTCAAACCACCGATACCAAATCGCGTCGTGACCGCGGCCGCCAACGGCGTCAATTTTGACTGAAATGCAGCAGCGTGCTCGCGTTCCCCCGCATTGAATGCACGAAAGATCTCCACGCAGACTTCAGGAACGACGCATCCGACCGCGAGAATTCCGCCCGTAGCTCCCGCTTGCAGCGCCTCCAGCAGCACAGTTCCGTTTCCTGTCATGACCGCGAAATCATCGCGAACATCGCGACAAAGCCGCACGGTTTCCGCGAAACCGGCGACGTCGTTGGAACTGTCTTTCACCCCCGCGATGTTCGGATGCTCACTGAGTCGCGCGATCGTTTCCGGTTCGATCTTGACGCCGGTGAGCGCTGGCATGCTGTAGAGCAGCAGCGGAACAGGCGAAGTGTCGGCCACTGTCGTGTAATACGCGACGAGCGTTTCCTGGTTGATTGCGGAGCGATAGTAATGCGGAGTGATTACCAACACTGCATCCGCGCCCGCATGCGCGGCTTTCCTGATCTCGCTGATCGTGCCGCTGGTGCTTTGCTGTCCGGCACCCACGATGAACACGAGATCATCGGGAACAGCGGCACGCGAGGTTTCTATCACCTGAAGATACTCACGCTCGTCCAGATGAACGCGCTCGCCAGTGGAACCGAGTATGACGTAACCCCGAACGCCTGTCCTGTTGTATGCCGCGATGTTTTCGCGAAGCTTCGCCGCGTCAATCTCATCGGCGGCGGTGAAAACCGTCGTGAGCGGCAGAAGTATGCCCCGCAGTCGAGGGGCATCCAGGCGTTGTTCGGACAGCTGCTTCAAGGTGAGGATTATACTACCGGAACAAATCACTGATCGTCATCGACAGTATTACCGCGCCGCGAGGTTCAGCCGGTTGACGATTCAGATTAAAGGAATAACCTGCGGTGAAGTCGAGCGTAACAAGACTGAACCGCACTCCCGCGCCCACCCCGTAATGGGTCTTGCCAAACCC
>DASRPN010000156.1:0-32278 GCA_035646355.1 Pyrinomonadaceae bacterium
GATGAGACGCCGAGATCTCTCGCCGCTCCCGGTCTTAACAAATGGCTCGGCGATCTAATTGGCGGGCCTGATTCGGTTCAGTTTAGCGCTAGGTTCGAAAACGAAGTACAGAACACACCGATTCTTCTCACGCAACTTGGTCTGCAACCAATCGATCTGATTTATCTAATTCGTAATCAAGCTGGCGCAGCGGCGGGAACTCAGGAGGTCAACGACCTCACGGAGCTCGAGGCGCGCATCGATTTCGTGTTCAGGCGCGATAACGCGGAGTCTTCACAACGTGTAGTCATCGAATTCATCCGCAAAGACGGATTTCCGGCGACGGCCCGTTCTCTTTTTGAATTGTTGCCGCTGCTACGCAACCTGCGAGAGTTAATTACAACTTCTCGTTCGCTCGGTGCTGACGACTATACGTTGCAATCGGAAGAGAAGACGGATCCGAACATATCGGAGAATCCGAAGCGCTGGGAGCTATCAAGTATAGAGACAGCTTTCAATGATGCCGCTGTATCATTGGAAGGTGCTCTCGGCGTACTTGGCGGAATCACTTCTAGTTTCCCAACAAACGCTTTGAGCAAAGATCCGGCTGAAGCAGGTAACCTGGACGACATCGAGTACGAGGATTTGCGCCTCGCATTGATCAGGCTCTCTTTATTTGGCCTGGCCGGCGCATTTCCTAAGAACGCACTGTTACCAGAACTGCCACCAGACGCGACCGACGAGCAGCGTCTTGCACTGTTCCGTGCGCGGCAGTCGCTCATCGAACAAGGTCTGTTAACACTCGCTGAAGGTCGCAGCCGGCTTTCGCGGGCGAACGACTTGGGAAATTTCAGTGGGTTAACGCCGGAAGAGGTCAGCAACCTCACTGTTACTCAGAAAGTCGACATTCTTCAGGCTGCGGGAGCGTTGGTCCTGGGAGATTCGTTCCGGTTTGTGCCCACGTTCCGATTCAAGAACCTGCCGGAGTTGCAGTCCGCCCATAATTTTTCAAATGAGGTCACGGCGGACGAAAGCCTACTCAGGTTTACTCAGAGTCGCTTGACGGCAGCGGCAACGAGTACGGCAATTGACGATTGGCGTGATCTCGCGGTCGAGGAATGGTTACAAGGCGCCGCGGCGGTGCGCGAGCGCGTCAGGTTGATCGATGCTGTGAACACTTATCAGGAAGGGTTTGCGGATGCATCGTTGACCTTCAAGCCGGTGCAGGTGCCCTTTGATAAGAAAGCACATTGGATCGCTTTGGAGTTTCCGGAAGTCACACCCGAGCTATTGGACGATGAGAATTCGTTCGTGCCCACAGGTGACTTCCTGTCTGTCGTACGCCAATTGCCGACTCCGTACGACGCTTCAGACGTGCAGTCAGGATTGTTGATCGACGAATGGAACGAAGTGATTCCCAACCGCGTCGAGACGACTGGCATCGCCATTCACTACAACCAGCCAAACACCGAGCCGCCACAATGTGTGCTGGTCGCGGTAAGTCCGAACGTGAACGGAAGTTGGGAATGGGACGATCTCGTCGACACAGTGATCGACACATTTGACCGGGCCAAGCGCCGGGGAGTGGAACCTGATTTTCTGCGAACGACTGCATACTGGCAGCTCTTGCCGGCAATTCTCAGCAGCTTTACCAGTTACCCCCATGGCACGATCTCAACAAACATAGCGACCCAGCCGCTGTCGCTGGTTAAAGACTGAATTCAAACGAAGGCGAGTGCAACGTGGCCCAGGAAATCGACCCAGTTCTGAAAGAGGCACTACTGAGTGCAGAATTTCGCGCGGCGATTACGATTTGGAATCGCCTCGAAGGGCGTCCGCGAAAGGCAGACTTCGATCGCAGCCTGCGCGCGGAAGTTCGCGATCCGCTTTGGATGTTGACTCGGCAATGGCAGTTTGGGGAGTTCAAGGGAGAGGATGCCGGGTCGGCGGTTAAGGCCCGAGTTCAATTGAACACGAGTCGCATCGATCGGTTCGCGGTGAAGAGTGAAAATCGTAATGCGACGGGTGGAGAGCAATTCCTGCCCGCAGTGCCTTACGATCAAAAGCTTCCGCTCGAGATCGAAGTTGAGCGCGAACGGATCTTATCGGCTGGTCCGGAGCCGCACACGACGGACATCGCGCTGCGCGCCCAGATAGGTCGGCATTGGCTGCGCATGCTGAAACAGGCGGGACTCGTGGACGTTAAGAACGCCGTACTTGGTCGATTCGGCTTCGAAGATATCTCGACGAGAAATAAAGAAGATCTCAGCCCTGACGAACTACTGGAGCTCGCGCATCTTGAGAGCGATCCTGCGGCGTGGCAATCGCTGCGCGCCGTTAGCGGACGATTGCCGGACGGGCGCAAGTTGTTGGTCGCGATGGATGGGCCGAACTTTGATGCGTGGGTCGATAGTTCTGGCTTGAGTCCGGTTTTGAAAGATTTGGCAAAGGATCTTCGCAGTTGGTTCAAGCGTTTGTTTTCCCAACCCGAGAAGACGGAGCTCGAAGATGCATGGGCGCCTTCGTATCTCGAATATCAATTTGCAGTTTCAGCGCCGGAAGAGAAGACCAGTGAGAACCGCGCGACGTTGGTTGCCGAACAGTATTACCACGGAACGCTTGATTGGTATGCGTTCGACATCGACAGTCAGCTCCAGTTGCAAGACGAACCTGATGCTCAGTTTCCTCCGAATAATGCTGTAGAGCGCGCACCGGTTGCTTTTCTTCCATCACAGATTGAATTCAACGGAATGCCGAATGTTCGATGGTGGGAGTTTGAAGATCGACGAACGGATTTTGGCAGCATCCGTGCTACGACAACCGATGTGCCACTGTTGTTGCTCGCGGAGTTTGGCTTGATTTATGGCAACGATTGGACCGTCGTTCCTTATAACCTTGAAGTTGGTTCGCTTGCCACTATCAAGGGCGTCATCGTTAGCGACGTGTTCGGTGTTCAGACGTTGATCCGTCCCGCGGGACTGGGACAACAGATGGACTGGCAGAAATGGTCCATGTACAACCTGGCTCGCAGCAATCAAGTAGACAATCGCTTGTTCCTGCCGCCGTCTGTTGGAAAGGTTTATGAAAGTAGCCCGATTGAAAAAGTCATGCTGGCTCGGGATGAAGTGGCGAACCTTGTCTGGGGTGTTGAAGAAACAATACCGGGAATCGCCGGCAACGGCGTAAATGGATTCGAGGCGGGAAAGGTGCTTTCGAGTTACTTCGCCGCTAATGAGCCTCTCCCCGCTAGACCCCGGGTTCCAAATAACGCAAAGATTCAGTACGTGCTTGGTAACACCGTTCCTGAAAACTGGATCCCCTTCATCGCGGCGCATCAACCCGGTTCTAAGAGACAGATCCGCTTGCAACGCGGTTCAATGCCGCGCCTGACGGACGTGATTCCTAAACCCATAACGCCGCGCGGAGAGATATTGCGCGTTGGTTTGAATCAGAAACAACCCTACTTCGTACACGAAGAGGAAGTACCTCGTTCCGGCGTAATCATCACTCGCAAATACCAACGCGCGCGCGGCCCCAATGGCGAAGTCTTTACCTGGATCGGCCGCCACAAAGAAACCGGTCGCGGCGAAGGCGCGAGTGGCTTGTTCTTCGATCAGACCCTCCCGCTCGAACAACCCGAAACTCCTTAGGTAAAAGATTTTCATTGACGCATTCGCCCGATTCCGTCCAGAATTTCCTCAGTTGCCATTTCTCATACCGACCACTATGTATGAGAAGTTCAAGGAGCTGGACGGCACGCATCCGTGGCGGAACGTGAGTCCCGATGGTTATGTTGATTATCGGGCGCGTTACCGTCCGCAGGGCCGTGTTCTCTTTTTCAACTTCCCACTCGCGAAAGAGATGGGACTCATTCCCGACGATCACCCGTCAAGCATCAACAAAGATCTCGAACAAGCAATCCTCGATACTTTCTCGCTTCGCATCATCAACGAGTACGACCTCGAGCACGGAACCAGGTTTCCACCCGAAAGCGTTCGGCCGAAACCGTTCATGGCCACGCGCTATCTCCAAACTCAACATCGCAACAAGCAAGGCAAAACGTCGGGCGATGGAAGAAGTATCTGGAACGGTTATCTTCGAAACCACAATCTGACGTTCGACATTTCGAGTCGCGGCACCGGCGCGACGATCCTCAGCCCCGGCGCCGTTGAAGCGCAGACGGTGCTCCCTACCGGCGATCAAACCTATGGCTACTCCTCCGGCCTTGCCTACTTAGACGAAATGTTAGGCAGCGCCGTGATGTCGGAGATCTTCTATCGCCAAGGCATCCCGACTGAACGTTGTCTCGTGGTAATCGGCTTCCCTGATACAAGTGCGATCGGCGTCAGAAGCGCGCCCAATTTAATTAGACCCGCCCATATGTTCCGCTACCTGAAACAAAACCGGCACTCCGAGCTAAAAGCCTCAGTCGATTACTTCATCGATCGGGAAATCGAAAACGGCATCTGGACCTTCAGCGACGATCCTGCGCAACGTTACGCAACCGCGCTCGACTACTTCGCCCGCAACTACGCAAAGCTCGCCGCGCTGCTCGAGGAAGAGTACATCTTTAACTGGCTCTCGTGGGACGGGGACAACATGCTCGCCAGCGGCGCGATTCTCGATTACGGATCGATTCGCCAGTTTGCCGCCAAGCATGACAAGTATCGTTTCAAAGACGTCGATCGTTATTCAGCGTCACTGGCGGAGCAACGCGGTTGGGCCAGAACGCTGGTCCAGGTTTTTGCTCAGGCGATGGACTTTCTTGAAACCGGTGAAAAGAAGAACCTGAATAGTTTCAAAAACGCCGAGTGCCTGTGCGTCTTCGACGAAGCGTTCGCGAGCGAACGCGATCAGCGAATGCTCTGGCGGATGGGCTTCACTGCGGAGCAGATCAGCCACCTGATGGCTACCGCGCGAAAGGAGATTCGCGACTTCGATCGCAGCCTCAGCTATTTCGAAGATCGAAAAGTCTCGAAGGGTATCGAAAAGCTCCCCGACGGCTTTACGCACAATCCAGTGTTTCTCATCCGAAACCTGCTGCGAATACTGCCCGGCTACTACCTCTCGCACGCGATAACCCGCGCAGACGACGAAAGCGTGCACATGCCAAACGAGATTTTTTTGCAAACGATGGCGGCGTCGTACGTCGGCAAGAAAGATCTCAAACTTACTGATGCGCGCGTTGCACAGATTCGAGCTTTCCAGGAATCGTACCTGCGACTCGTCGCCGCTCTCGGTGGACCACTTGACCTCGTCCTGCAAACACTTCAGGAACGATCGGCGGTGATCAATCACCGTCATCGCATCACCGGCGACGCTGTTACATGGATTATCGAAGAGGTAATCGCGATGAAAGGCAAGATCAAGATCGACGGTTTACAAGAAGCGATCGACGCATTCATCGACTCACAAGTCCTGATACCTGGAAAGTGGCGACCAGTTTCACCGACCCACCTTAGGTCAAACACTCTGAAGTCGCGCCTGCTGCAAAAGATTCAAGAGAATTTGGAAGCGTACAAGGAATCGATATAAGCTCCTTCACATGACTGATTGGCGCGACATTCGCGAGCAGTTTCCAGTAACTGCCAACTACATCTATCTCAACGCCGCCGCCGCGGGCCCGCTCGCTCGCGCGACTGCCCAAGCCGGAGTCAGCTATTACGAGCAGATGAAGAACGAAGGCGATCTGCACTGGGACGACTGGCTCGCGCGCCGCCAAGAAGTGCGTGCGAAGGTTGCCGCGTTCATCAATGCCGAGCCTGACGAGATTGGACTGACGACAAACACCTCCAGCGGCATGAATATCATCGTCGACGCGCTGGAAAAACACGGCGAAGTGATCTCGTGCGATCTGGAGTTTCCTGTCACGACGATTCCGTGGATGAACCGGCGTATTCCGGTCCATCTCGTGAAGTCGGTCGAGGGTGTGGTAGGTCCTGAAGATGTGCGCGCGGCGATGAACACACGCACGGGCATCATCTCAATGAGTTATGTGCAGTACTCGAACGGGTTTCGATCTGATCTCGCCGCGCTCGGCGAAATAAAACGCGCGCACGCACTCGTCGTCAACGCGAGCCAGGCTGCGGGCGCGTTTGAGATCGACGTGAAGCGAATGAAGATCGACGCCTTATGCTCGACTGGACACAAATGGATGTTGTCGGGTTACGGTTCTGGTTTTGTTTACCTCAGCAGGGAACTACAGGCGAACTCTCATCCGCGTTCAATCGGCTGGCTAAGCGTGCAGGATCCGTACGGCGGGAAGAACGACGAGGTCCACTTGCGTCGAGACGTTTCAGCGCGAGCGGAGCTGGGATGTCCGCATTTCGCAGGCGTCTTCTCGCTCGGTGCTTCAGTTGAGTTCATGCAGTCGATCGGAATGAAAAACATCGAGGGCCGCGCGCTTGAATTGAATCGACTATTGACCGATCGCTTGCAGGAAGCGGGTTGGCGAGTGCTTTCGCCACTTGGTGAAGAACAATTTCGTTCTGCGGAAACTTTGGTCGCAACAGAGAGCCCGGCGCGGGTGGTCGCGGCGCTCGCCGCAGACAAGATCATCGTCACTGAAAAGCCGGAAGGCATTCGCGTCTCGACTGACTTTTTCAACAACGAAGACGATATTGACCTATTGATCGGTGGTCTCCACGCTTGCCGGCCTCTTTGAGCGGTGTAAGTTTTAGCGATTCGCCGCGACTAACAGGTAGGCCAGACCGGCCACAGCGAAGAAAAGGAGGAAAAAACCAGGCACAAGACGACGCCAGAAGAACCGGTCGATCATGTTTTCGGCTTCGAAATTAAGCGCGCACCGCGGACATCCGCGGACCTGCAACTCGAGCACGTTTCCACAGTCTCGACATGTCTTTGCAGTCATAACGATTGGTCCATCGGTAGCCGTGTCGCAGGATAGCATCTGTGATTTGTTGCCGACCAGCGTTATGGACTACTCTACTCGCCGATTCCCTATGAGTGAGGCACAGGCAAAGTCCCCCTACCAGCCCCCAGATCCCGAGCGTTGGCTAGATGATCACGGCGACTATCTTTTCAAATACGCCGTCTTCCGTCTGCGCGACGACAATGTGGCCGAAGATGCGGTGCAAGAGACGTTTCTCGCCGCGTTGAAAGCTTATGGAAACTTTGAAGGACGAGGATCTGAGCGAACGTGGCTCGTTGGGATACTAAAACATAAAATCATCGATCACTTTCGACGCGTCGGCCGCGAAGCGCCAATCGGCGAAGAATCTGATGAGGGGCCTGAGCACCGTGAGTTTTTTGTCCGGCCCGATGAATGGCAAGGTCATTGGAACGTTGATCGCGCCCCCAACGATTGGCATGCGACGCCGGCAGAGCTGATGGAGCGGAGTGATTTCTGGAAAGTGTTCAACGACTGTCTCTCACCGTTGCCGCAACGCACGGTGAGCGCTTTCACCTTGCGCGAGGTGGAAGGTTTAGAAAGTGAAGAAATCTGCGAGATTTTGAGCATCAAGGTGAACAATCTCTGGGTCATGCTTCACCGAGCTCGGCTGCACTTGCGCAATTGTTTGGAAGTAAACTGGTTCAGACGCTAACAATGATATGGCAGTGAAACTTTACGACAAACTTAAACACTCTGTTCGCTTCTGGCTGTTGCGTACCCTGCCTACGTGCCAGCAGACGGTCGAGACCATCTCTCAATCAATGGAACGGCCACTAACATTTAGCGAGAAATTCAAACTCAAACTTCATTTCTGGATCTGCGTTTGGTGTCAGTGGTACATGGAACACCTGCAAGTCATTCGCGACGCTTCCCGTGCACAAGGCGGCGAAGCAGCAGATCAGATCACTGGCGCAACTCTCTCCACCGAAGCACGCGAAAGAATCCGCCGTCGCCTCACTAATCAAAACTAGGCATCTTCACTTGTAAGGTTCGACCGCGCAGTTTCGACAACTGTGCGATGAAATTTTCAAACCACGATCACCAACACGGATCCAATCGGTTTGGCGTGATTCCCACGCCGATCAGACTAAACGCAAACTCGGATTACACGGGCAAGGGCGTAACGATCGCCTTTCTGGATTCCGGGTTTTATCCACATCCTGATCTAGTAGCGCCAACGGGGCGGATCATCGCGCTTCATGACGTAACGGGAGAGCGACTACCCGCTGATTCATTCGGGTCGTGGCTGTGGCACGGGACACAGACCGCCGTTGCCGCGGCAGGGAACGGACATCTCAGTGACGGCGTTTATCGCGGACTGGCGCACGAATGCGAACTCGTATTGGTCAAAGTGAGTGAACGAGGACGCATTACCGAAGAGAACATTGCGAAAGGCATTCGGTGGGTGATTGCCAATCGCGAGCGTTACAACATTAGAGTCCTGAACATTTCTTTAGGTGGGGACGAAGACGTTCCGTGTTCGAAAAGTATTATCGACCAGGCTGCCGAGGAAGCAATCAGTCGGGGAATCGTAGTTGTTGCCGCCGCCGGAAACTCCGGAGACGACGGTCAGCATTCTATTCCGCCTGCTAATTCGCCTTCTGTAATTACGGTTGGTGGCTATTCAGATCACAATCAGCTAAACGGAAAACTCGTTCTCTATCACTCGAACTTTGGCATCACCGCCGATGGGACGATGAAACCCGAGATCGTTGCACCCGCGATGTGGATCGCTGCGCCAATCCTACCGACAACCAGATTTTACGAAAAAGCAGAAGCGCTTTCCCGGATGGCTGCCGCCGCCGATTACCAGCTGCCAGCCATGGCCCGTGACCTGGAAGAAACAGCTGAGCTTCCTGAGCCACTCGTTAATTCCGAGCCGGCACAAATTCGAGCATACGTCGAGGCGGTTTTAAAGCAACAGAAGATCGTGGCTACGCATTACCAGCACGTCGATGGAACATCTTTCGCGGCGCCGATCGTGACATCAATCGTGGCCCAAATGATCGAGGCGAATCCAAAACTAACGCCCGGTGCGATCAAGAACATTTTGATATCGACGGCTGACCGTATCGTGACCGAGCCCGTGATCAGGCAGGGCTACGGAGTCGTCAACGCCAGGCGTGCGGTGGAACTGGCAAGGGCTGAAGAGCACGCACTAAACGTCGCCGGTTGCAAACCGCCTCGCGTGGAAGATGGGCGCGTGCTGTTTGTGTTTCATGATGACGCCGCGAAAAGTGTCGCAGTAGCGGGTGATTTTAATGAATGGAGCCACGTCGCCACTCGACTCAAACGCAACGGCGATGGTCTTTGGTCCACCGAAATCGTTATTCCGCGCGCGGGCCGTTTCGAATACAAGTTCTTCGTCGATAACCAACGCTGGATCGAAGATCCGAGCAACGGCATGAAAGCACCTGACAACTATGGTGGTTTGAATTCAGTTCTCGTCATCAGCTGATTCAGAAATCCGTGTAAGGAATTGCAACAACAAGCGACTACCTGACAGAAAGCAGGTGGTGTGAAGATGAAACTAGCGAGTCAAGAAAATCAACATTGGCCTGAGTATTTGATGGAAGCAGCCGAGCTCGGTTTGTTCATGTTCTCCGCTTGCGCCTTCACTGTCCTGCTGTTTCACCCATCGTCGCCAGTAGCTCAAACAATTGCTGACGGCGTGGTGCGACGACTGATGATGGGAACGGCAATGGGTCTTACCGCGATCGCGATCATCTTTTCACCGTTAGGTAAGCGATCGGGCGCGCATTTTAACCCGTCCGTGACCTGGACCTTCTTTCGACTCGGGAAAATACACGCGTGGGATGCAGTCTTCTACACACTGTTTCAATTCGCCGGCGCCATTGCCGGTGTGATGCTCGCATCCCTCACGCTCGGTAAGTTAATCGCTCATCAATCGGTCAATTACGCAGTAACGCTTCCCGGCCCGCGTGGGCCAATCGTCGCTTTTTTCGCCGAACTTTTCATTTCCTTCATACTAATGTCATCCGTTCTTACCGTCGGCAATACGCAACGATTGGCCCGCTGGACTGGGGTTTTCGCGGGAGCTCTGGTCGCAATCTACATAACGATTGAATCGCCGATTTCAGGAATGAGTATGAATCCGGCGCGCACCTTCGGTTCGGCCGCGGGCGCACGCGTCTGGATGTCACTGTGGATCTACTTTGTCGCGCCGCCTCTGGGAATGTTGCTGGCGGCAGAAGTTTTCCGGCGACTGAATGGATGGCCCAGGATTGCGTGTGCAAAGCTGCATCACCATAACAACAAGCGTTGCATTTTTCGTTGCAACTTTGAAGCTGAACAATAAAGGAGAATCGTAATCATGAAACATCGAAAACTCGCAATTGGTCTGGCGCTGCTAACGGTTTGCTACCTGGCTCAGTTCACGGTGGCAGTCGCAACGCGGAAGGGCGAACCAACCAAATTCACGGTTCGCGTAGAAAACATTTCCAACCCGGAAGGGATGACGGCGTCGAATGGCCAGAAGGCTCCATTTGCCTTATCACCCGGCATGTTCGTGTTAAGCGAGAAGAACGCAGCGCTATTTACTGAAGGTAAACCGGCGCGCAACGGCCTGGAGATGCAGGCGGAAGACGGAGACCCGTCAGGACTGGTGACCTCGCTCGTGGCCAGGCATCACAGTTCCAATCTGCATGGCGTCTTCAATACGCCCGTTGGCGCGATGGCTGCTGGTCCAATCGGTCCAGGAGACTCGTTTGAGTTTACTGTTACCTCCACGCCGGGAATGAAGTTCTTTATGACGCAAATGTTCGGCCAGTCCAACGACTGGTTCTACGCTCCGGCCGCAAATGGCATCGCGCTGTTTGATGCGAAAGGTACTGCGCTCACTGGCGACATCACAGAGAAGTTCATTCTCTGGGATGCAGGCACCGAAAAAGATGAAGAGATCGGGATTGGTGCCAATCAGGGACCACGCCAGAAGGGGCCGAATACCGGCGAAGCTGAAAACGGCGTTGTCCATCGCGTTAAAGACTCTCGCTGGCAAGGCAAGAACGCGGAGTTCTTTCGCGTCACGATCACGCCTGAAGGAGGCATGTAAGCCATGAAAGCGAACATCAAGGTCGCATTCTCAACTTTGATCCTGCTGAGCGCGGCCGTTTTCGCGAACGCGCAAACAGCTCAAAAGACGACGCTCACAATTGAGGGCGCTAAAAAAGTGATTGCGGGCGCAGTGGCTTATGCAAAGAAAAACAACGCACCCGGCGGCGTGGTTGCTGTGGTTGACGAAGGTGGCAACTTGATGGCGCTGGAACGATTGGATGGAACATTCGCCGCAGGCGCCAATATTTCAATCGGCAAGGCACGGACGGCAGTGCTTTTTAAACGACCGACGAAAGTGTTCGAAGACATCATCAAGAATGGTCGCACAGCAATGGTAGCACTGCCGGATGCGTACTTCACGCCACTGCAAGGTGGCATTCCGATTACTGTGGATGGCCAGATAGTAGGTGGTGTTGGTGTTAGCGGAGCCGCCAGTGCGCAACAGGATGAGGAGCTGGCGATTGCCGGGGTGAACGCTCTCACGAACGGCGCGAAGGCGAGTGAAATGAAGCCGTCCGATAACACACCGGTGCTCTTCTTTGACGCGAATCAGGTCAATGCTTCTTTCTCAACCGGAGCGGTTCTTCTCGACGGCAGCAATCGCAATTACATGGTCCATACCAGCCGCCGTGAGAAACCAGGTCTCGCTGAGATCCATGCACTCGACACCGACATTATTTATGTGTTGGAAGGCGACGCTACCATCGTGACCGGTGGTAAAGCGGTGGATGCGAAACAAGTTGAGCCCAATGAAGTGCGCGGCTCGCATATTGAAGGTGGCACAACACGAAGGTTATCGAAGGGCCAGGTAATCATTGTCCCGAGTAACACACCACACTGGTTCAAAGAAGTTAACGGCGAGTTTTTGTATTACACGATTAAGGTTCGTTGAGATGGAGGCCCAAATGAATCTACGCAAACTAGTTTTCATATCCCTGTTGGTGCTGATGGTCTCCACCGCGAAACTGTCAGCCGATGTTTCACTAACCCGGCCAGAGGTCACGATCGATTTGGCCTCAACTGACGGTGTTGCTCTGGTTAAAGGTGAGTGGCGTTACAGCGATACGAAGATCGTCGAAGCCGATTTTCGTGGACCTGGGCCAGACAAGCAGCCCACTGGAGCACCGGTTAAAACATACGACTACACACCACATGCCGGTGGCGCCGACTTCGACGATTCAAAATGGGAAGTAATCAGTCCCACAAGCCTGGATGAGCGGCGCGGCAATGGACGGCTCGGCTTTAACTGGTATCGCATCAAACTAACGGTTCCAGATCGCGTAGGTGACTTTGATCCCACCGGATCGACCGCCGTGTTTCAGACGTCGCTCGACGACTATGCCGAGATTTGGGTGGATGGCGAGCTGTCTCGATCCTTGGGCCAATCGGGAGGTTCGGTAATTGCTGGTTGGAACGCTCAGAACAATCTAATCGTCGGGCGCAATGTCAAACCCGGCCAGCAGATTCAGCTCGCGATCTTCGGCATCAACGGCCCACTTTCAAACCCCCCGACGAATTTTATCTACGTTCGTTTCGCACGTCTCGCTTTCTACAAGACTGAACCGGGTCCGGTGGCGCTGACGCCAAGCGAAGTCAACGTGGAAGTCGTTCGCAACGATCCGGCGATGGATGAAATCATCGGGCCCAATCCCAAGGTCTTCAAACTCGCGGAGGGATTCAAGTTCACCGAAGGTCCGATTTGGATCAATAAGGGTGGCGGCTACCTCCTATTAAGCGATCCCAACGCCAACACAATTTACAGGTACACGCCCAAAGGAAATTTGGCTGGCAAGCTCGAGGTATTTCGCACGCCGAGCGGTTATTCCGGAGTTGATATTGCAGAGTATGGCCAGCCAGGTTCGAACGGGCTCACACTCGATCCGCAAGGACGGCTGACGATTAATCAGCACGGCAATCATCGCGTTGTGCGGGACGAAAACGACGGGACACAAACAGTGCTGGCTGACAGTTTTCAGGGCAAGCGGTTGAACAGCCCAAACGATCTGGTCTATAGATCCGACGGCACGCTCTTCTTTTCTGATCCACCGTTTGGTTTTCCAAAGCTCTTCAACGATCCGCGCAAGCAGCTTCCGTTTAGTGGTGTCTACTCGATCTATAAAGGCAAGTTGCAGGTTGTGAGCAAGGATCTCACTGGTCCAAACGGAATCGCGTTATCACCGGATGAAAAGTACGTCTACGTCGGCAACTGGCCGCGTTCACTTACAGGGCAGGAATTGCGTAAGGAAGATGAGCCTGTAAACGAGATCGGCGACAGGCGCAAAGCAATCATGCGCTACGAAGTGCAGGCAGACGGAACGCTAAAAAACGGCAAACTCTTTTTCGATTTTACGAACGCGTCCGGTGAGGATGGTCTTGACGGAATTAAGGTCGATCGAAAAGGGAATCTTTACGTGTCGGCTCCGGGTGGGTTGTGGGTGATCTCGCCGGAGGGTAAACATCTCGGCACCATCATCACGCCCCGTCACGTACACAACATGGCATGGGGTGATGACGGAAGGACACTGTATCTCTGCGCTCGATCAGCTTTATATCGCATTCAACTGAGCGTGACTGGAGCACGACCGTAAGCTAAGAAGTTTCTGCGCGAGCTTTCTCTTCTAACGGTTTCAACGTCTTGTAGATGAGAGCGTGCGTCGGGACCGCGAGACCGACCTCGCGGGCCAGGCGCACGACCGCTCCATTCTGCGAATCCAGCTCCGAGGGCTTTCCCGCCGCAATGTCCCGTTGCATCGAGCTCGTTGCCTCTTCAGGCAAAGCATTGACGGCGGCCATCGCTGTGTCGACCGAATTTGGCGGTAGTTTAATTCCACGCGCGTGGGCCAACAGGTAGATCTCTTTCATCGCGGCGAGCATCTGTTCGCGCCATTTCGGATCTGTCCGCAGGAGTTCGGCGGGTGCATTAGCGACTGCGCCAACACCGCTGAAGGATGAGATGAACAGAAATTTGGTCCAGAGCGCGACTTGAATGTCAGGCGCGATCGCTATTTCCAAACCAGCGTGCCGGAAAACTTGCTCGATTCTCACGATGCGTTCTGTTCGTTGATTATCACGCTCTCCGATCACAATCGATGGCGTAAAACCGGCGTGTCGGATATGCCCAGGCGCGACGACAAAGCTGACAATCCGGCAAAGACCACCGATGACTTTCTCAGGGCCCATCTCATCAACGAGCTGTGACACAGCATCAACACCGTTCTGCAAGGGAAGCACGGTAGTAATTGGGCCAACGAGAGGTTTTACTGCCCGCGCCGCCTCAGGCACTTGCCACGCTTTGACGCCGATCACAACCAGATCAACGTCGCCTACGTCGTTGACGTCATCCGTTCCCTTTGCCGGAAACACGACGAAGTCCCCAGACTGACTCTCTACCTTTAAACCATTGGCCCTAAGCGCGCGCAGGTGTTCTCCTCGAGCAATAAATGTCACGTCCTCGCCGGCGTGTGCCAAACGCCCGCCAAAATATCCCCCGACTCCTCCAGTTCCAAAGATTGCTATTCGCATGTAAGGAAACACCCAATCGCTCGACTAACGGATTGAAGTTTGGGAATTCAGAAATCTTAATCGAGGAGAGTTTAACTTATGTCGAGAAAAATCCCCGTCGTTTTGGTAGTTGCCATCGTTGGTCTTGTAGCGTGGTACGCGTTCCGTCCGGAACGGCTCTTCATTAATCAAACAGTCAACGAACAGTTTCCTACCGCGTCTGCTGCGAGCAACAAGCTGGCCAGCGGACAGTTTCATACTGCTGCTCATGAGACCAAGGGCACGGCCACGGTGTTTCAACTCGCCGATGGAAAGAAAACGCTGCGCTTGACGGATTTCGCAACGTCGAATGGCCCGGATGTGCACGTTTATCTAGTCGCGTCGGGCGACGCCAAAGACAACGACACGGTCACAAAAGCCGGTTTCATCGACGTCGGCACCTTAAAAGGAAACATTGGCGATCAGAATTATGACCTGCCGGCCAACACGGATCTCGCGAAGTACCGGGCGGTAACGATCTGGTGTAAGCGCTTTGGCGTGAACTTCGGGACCGCACCCTTGATGAGTGATGCGATGCAGTCAATGAACCGGTAACAACCTCCAACAACCTCTTCGACGGTCGAGGAGTTCGGTCATGACAAACAACAACCACTACGACGTAATCATCATCGGGACGGGCGCGGGCGGCGGCACACTGGCGTACAAGCTCGCGCCCTCGGGGAAAAAGATCCTGCTGCTTGAACGAGGAGACTACGTGCCGCGTGAGAAGGACAACTGGAGTACACGCGCCGTTAATCTCGAAGGGAAATACAACACCAAAGAGGCCTGGCGCGACAGTGAAGGGAAGGACCTGCATCCGCACACCAATTATTTCGTCGGCGGTAACACGAAGTTCTACGGTGCTGCTCTCTTTCGCTTGCGCAAAGAAGATTTCGGTGAAGTTCGACATCACGGCGGAGTTTCCCCCGCCTGGCCCATCAGCTATGAGGAACTCGAACCCTATTACACGAAGGCCGAGCATCTGTACCAGGTACACGGCAACCGCGGTGAGGATCCAACCGAGCCCTGGGCCAGTGCCCCTTATAAGTATCCCGCCGTCAGCCATGAACAACGCATACAACACTTGCACGACGATCTCGAACGGGCAGGGTTGAAGCCATTTCACGTGCCGCTGGGCATCCGCATCGACGAAAAGAACGCACGGAAGAGTCCCTGCATTCGCTGCAATACCTGCGACGGTCATCCCTGTCTAATCGGTGCTAAATCCGACGCGCAGACGATCTGTGTTGACCCCGCGCTGGAACACGAGAACGTGTCCTTGGTCACAAACGCTAAAGTCATGCGGCTTGAAACAAACGGCGACGCGCGCGTAGTGAGCAAAGTGATCGTAGAGCGAAACGAACGTCGCGAAGAATATTCAGCCGATATCGTCGTCGTAGCTTGCGGTGCAGTGAACTCCGCGGCGTTGTTGTTACGGTCGGCGAACGACAGTCACCCAAACGGACTGGCTAATGGATCGGACGTCGTGGGTCGTCACTACATGGGCCACATCAATTCAGTGCTGATGGCGCTCTCCAAGTGTCCCAATCCAACGGTCTTTCAAAAGACACTCGCGATCAATGACTTCTATTTCGGTTCGAAGGACTGGGACTATCCGATGGGCCATATCTCGTTTGTCGGCAAGCTCGACGCTGACACGTTGAAAGCAGGGGCGCCGGCGTTCGCGCCAGGATGGACACTCGATCTGATGGCGAAGCACTCGCTCGACTTCTGGCTGACCTCCGAAGATCTTCCGGATCCAAACAACCGCGTAGAGATCGATCGCGATGGTCAGATTCGGGTGAGCTACAAACTGAATAACGTCGAGGGCCATGGCAGGCTGAAAGCCCAATTGCAAAAGGCCATGAAGCAAACGAACTGTGACGTTCACGGTCATGAATGTCATCAAGGGCTATTCGCGCGCAATCTCTACCTCGGACAGCGCCTGCCGCTTGCGGCAGTGGCCCACCAGAACGGCACCGTCCGGTTTGGCGACGACCCAAAGACGTCGGCACTCGATCGTTATTGCAAAGCGCACGAGCTCGACAATCTCTATGTCGTCGATGCGAGTTTCTTTCCGTCGAGCGGTGCCGTGAATCCGGCGCTCACGATCATGGCTAACGCTTTACGCGTCGGCGATCACCTGTTGGAGCGATGGAAATGAAACAGATCAAAGTAACTTTACTCGGTTTACTGCTTGCGGTGGGCGTCGTCGTTAGTACGACGGCGGGCCAGTTCCTGCCAATGGACGCGCGTGCCTTAAACAGCTCGCGCGTCCCCCTCCTTGCTGAAGATGACAAGCTGGTACCGCTGGTCAAGCAAGTAGGCGCAATCGGCATGACTGTTTCTGACATGGATAAGTCGGTCGAGTTCTACTCGAAGGTCTTGTCGTTTGAAAAAGTGTCCGACGTGGAAGTCACCGGCGAGGATTATGAACGGCTGCAAGGTCTGTTCGGGCTGCGCATGCGGGTTGTGCGAATGAAGCTGGGCGAGGAGTTTATTGAGTTGACCGAGTATTTGACTCCAAAAGGCCGTCCAGTCCCGATTGACTCGCGCAGCAATGATCGCTGGTTTCAGCACATCGCGATTATTACGAGCGATATGGACCAGGCGTATGCGCTTTTGCGACGGCACAAGGTGGAACACGCTTCTACCGGTCCGCAACGCCTCCCGGATTGGAACAAGAACGCTGGCGGTATAAAAGCATTTTACTTCCGCGATCCCGACAAGCACTGGTTGGAGATCCTTCAATTTCCGCCCGACAAGGGCGATCAGAAATGGCAGAAGAATGACAAGTTGTTTTTGGGAATCGATCACACGGCCATTGTTGTGGGCGATACGGAAGCGAGTCTTAAGTTCTATCGAGACACGCTTGGTTTGCAGGTCGCCGGCACCAGCGAAAACTACGGCACTGAGCAGGAACACCTGAACAATATCTTCGGCGCAAGGTTACGCATTACGAGTCTTCGAGCTGCAAGCGGGGGGCCAGGCATCGAATTTCTCGAGTACCTTGCGCCGCGTGATGGCCGTCCTCTGCCTAAAGATGCGCGTGCGTCGGACCTGTATCACTGGCAAACCACGCTGGTAGTCAACACAGCAGACATGTTCGCGAAGCGATTGCTTGCCGAGAACACCCGCTTCGTTTCCGCAGGCGTGGTGACGATAAGCGAGAGCAATCTAGGTTTCACTAAAGGCCTCTTGGCCCGAGATCCCGACGGCCACGTGATGGCGTTGATCGAGAGGTGATTTCTCCCGCCAAGCCGCAAAGACGCAAAGCGCTACCGCGTCCTTAAATGACTTTCTTTTGCCCTTTGCGGCTTTGCGGGAGAAATACTTCTTAACCAGATAAACAAAAACGATGAACAATGAAGCACTCTTCATTCCGGTAATTCTCGGCACGGTGCGAAAGGGCCGCGCCAGTGAAAACGTTGCGAGGTTTGTTTTCCAGCAAGTTCGTCAACGTGAAGACGTCGAAACAGAGCTCGTCGACATTCGAGAGTTGGACCTTCGCATAGACGATGCCGGAGAGGGAATTAAAGACAGGAGATTCTCCGAGATCTGCGAACGCGCCGATGGATTGGTTCTCGTCGTTCCGGAGTACAACCACGGATATCCCGGGATGCTTAAACACGTTCTCGATTCGAATCTGAAGGAGTACATCCACAAGGCCGTGGGAATCTGCGGCGTCTCAGCCGGCGGTTTCGGCGGCACTCGCGTAATTGAGAGTCTGTTACCCGTGATGCGTGAACTTGGACTGGTCACGATTTTTTGGGATGGAAATTTTTCGAACGTTCGAGACCTGTTTGATGACAACGGCAAGATTCGTGATGAAGCGACGCACGTGAAGCGCATGAATAAATTCCTCGGTGAATTGGTTTGGATGAGCAAGGTGCTTCGTTTTGGGCGACAAAACATTTCCCAGAAATGAATTACATAACCATGACTGCTGAAGAAAAACGATTAGAAGAATCGCGGCAACGCACGAAGCACTGGAAGCGATGGGGACCTTATCTTAGTGAGCGCGCCTGGGGCACAGTGCGTGAGGACTACAGTCCGCACGGCACTGCCTGGGACTACTTTCCACATGATCACGCTCGCTCGCGCGCTTACCGTTGGAACGAAGATGGAATTGCCGGAATCTCCGATCGACGACAGAAGATCTGTTTCGCGCTCTCAATGTGGAACGGCCGGGATCCGATCTTGAAAGAACGTTTATTTGGCTTGACGGGAAACGAAGGAAACCACGGTGAAGATGTCAAGGAGTATTACTTCTATGTCGATTCAACGCCGACTCACTCGTACATGAAATACCTGTATAAATATCCGCAAGCAGAATTTCCTTATGGTCAATTAGGCGAAGAAAACCGGCGGCGAGGAAAGCTCGAACCCGAGTTTGAACTGATCGACACCGGCGTTTTCGAGGGTGATCGATATTTCGACGTCGTTGTTGAATACGCAAAAGCCGACGTCGAAGACATCTTGATCAAGATTGCGATCACGAATCATGGCCCTGTTGAAGCCTCGCTGAACCTGCTTCCCACGGTCTGGTTTCGGAACACCTGGTCCTGGAATCAAAACGGGACGGCCAAACCATCGTTGCGGAGAGCAGGCGAGCGCACTATCGAACTTGATAACAGTGAGCTTGGCAAACGTTGGTTGTATTGCGACGGCGATCCGGAGTTGCTCTTTACGGAGAACGACACGAACACTCAACGGCTCTTTAACTTCAACAATGGTTCCCACTACGTCAAAGACGGCATCAATGACTACATCGTTTACGGCCATCAGCACGCTGTGAATCCTGAAGAGACGGGAACAAAAGCAGCTGCCAATTACAAATTAACGCTTGCGCCAGGCGAAACAACTACGATCCGTTTGCGCCTGTCCGACGTCAACGTCAGAACAGAGGAAGCGTTCGCGAACTTTGAAAATGTCGTCGACGCACGAATTCACGAAGCCGATGAGTTTTATCAAACCGTCATTCCTACAGACCTTTCGTCTGATGCACGGTTAGTAGCGCGCCAGGCGTTTGCCGGCATGCTCTGGTCGAAACAGTTTTATCACTACGTGATCGAGCAGTGGCTTGAAGGCGATCCAGCGACACCGAAGCCTCCGGTCGAACGTGAGCGCGGTCGCAATCACGAATGGAAACATCTCTACAATGCCGACGTCATCTCGATGCCCGACAAATGGGAGTATCCGTGGTACGCGGCGTGGGACCTTGCCTTTCATTGCGTGCCACTAGCTCCCGTTGATTCAGAGTTCGCCAAAGAACAGCTCTTGTTGATGCTGCGTGAATGGTACATGCACCCGAACGGTCAACTGCCTGCGTATGAGTGGGCACTCGGGGACGTGAATCCGCCGGTCCATGCGTGGGCCACCTGGCGGGTTTACAAGATCGAGAAGAAACGACGCGGCGTCGGCGACACAGTGTTTCTTAAGCGAGTGTTCAAAAAGCTGTTGTTGAACTTTACCTGGTGGGTCAATCGCAAAGATGCCGACGGGATGAATATCTTTCAGGGTGGCTTCCTGGGCCTAGATAACATCGGCGTTTTCGATCGCAGCGCGCCTCTGCCGACGGGCGGGCACATCGCACAATCCGATGGCACGAGTTGGATGGCAATGTACGCGCTAAATCTTCTTGCGATAGCGCTGGAGTTGGCGAAGGAAGATCCTTCCTACGAGGATGTTGCGAGCAAGTTTTGGGAACACTTTCTGTACATTGCGCATGCAATGAACAAGCGCGGCGACGATGAGATCAGTTTATGGGACGAGACCGATGGCTTTTTCTACGACGTGCTGCATCTGCCCGAAGGCAAGCCATACCCGATGAAGGTCCGTTCCATGGTTGGCTTGATTCCACTGTTTGCCGTCGAGACGCTTGAACCCGAACTGCTTGATCGCCTGCCTGACTTCAAGAGGCGCATGGAGTGGTTTATCGGCAATCGTACCGATCTAACGCAGAACGTTGCCTGCATGCGCACGCCCGGCAATGCTGAAAGGCGGCTACTTTCGATCGTGGACGGGGAAAAGCTGCGCAGAGTTCTGCGAGTGATGCTCGACGAGAATGAGTTTCTCTCGCCTTACGGCATTCGTGCGGTTTCACGGTTCCACAAGGACCATCCTTATGTCCTTCCCGTTAATGGAAGAGAGCATCGCGTGGATTACGAGCCTGCTGAATCGAGCACCGGTCTGTTCGGCGGCAATTCAAACTGGCGTGGGCCAATCTGGTTTCCGCTGAACTATTTGCTGGTCGAATCTCTGCAAAAGTTTCACCACTATCTCGGTGAAGACTTCAAAGTGGAATGTCCGGTTGGTTCCGGTCAGATGCTGACGCTCCGGGAAGTAGCAAGCGAGATTTCAAAGCGACTGTCACGGATCTTCTTAAGAGACGAGAATCAGCGGCGGCCCGTTTTTGGAGCGGTTGAAAAGTTTCAATCCGACGCTAACTGGCGAGACCTTGTTCCTTTCCACGAATATTTTCACGGCGACAATGGTTCCGGCATTGGCGCCAGCCACCAAACTGGTTGGACCGGCCTGGTCGCAAAGCTCATTCAACAAAACGGCGGATAACATTTGTAAGGATTAACGTCGCGGCCCGACTCATGATTGTTTGACGACTCCAGCACGAGGACGCATTCAACATGAGAGAACGATGGGCAGTGATACTCGCGGGCGGAGATGGAACCCGCTTGCAATCCATGACACGCGCGATAACCGGCGACAATCGTCCCAAACAATTTGTGCCAATCATCGGCGGCCGCACTCTGCTTAACCAGACCAGGCGAAGAGTCGCTTTGTCAATCAAGCAGAGCCGTACATTGATCGTCGTTACTGAAAAGCATCGCCGGTTCTATGGGCCGCTTCTGGATGAGCTTTCCCCCGGTCTATTGCTTGAACAACCACAGAACAAGGGAACAGCGCCGGCGATTCTTTATTCCCTGCTGCACGTCGCGACACGTTCGCCGAAAGCGGTTGTGGCGCTGTTTCCTTCGGACCATTTCTTCGCTGATGACGAAGAGTTTATGTCGCACATCGATGTGGCGATTGATGCCACTGAGGTCCAACCCGAATTGGTGACGTTGCTGGGAATCACCCCAACTGCTCCGGAAACGGAGTACGGTTGGATAGAACCACACTCGTCGATACTCGCGAACGCACAAAGATCGATCACGCGAGTCAGAAAATTTTGGGAAAAGCCCAGTTTGAATCTGGCAACCTCGCTCAAGGAGCGCGGCTGCCTTTGGAACAGCTTCGTTATGGTGGGACGTGTAGACGCGCTACTGCGAATGACGCGAGCTGCCATGCCGGAAATGTACGCAGCCTTTGACGCTATCACTTCCACGTTTAGAACCGCCACGGAGCACCGCACTCTCGCCGAGCTCTATTCGCAAATCGAGGATTCGAACTTTTCTCATCAGGTGTTGGAGGCGCGGCCCGAAGATCTGATGGTGATGAGAGTGGGAGATGTTGGTTGGAGCGATCTCGGCGAGCCAAATCGAGTGTTATCAACTCTCGCACGTCTTGGAGTTCAATCGCATCGCGAAAGGTCAGCGAGCTAAAGGAAAAACGATCATGAGAGCAATCGCAGTAAAACCCGGGATACCGAACACGGTCCATTTAACCGAAGTGCCCGCTCCGAAGGTTAGCGATGTCGCGGGCGGACGGGGTGTGCTTGTGCGCGTGTTACGTGTCGGTGTCGATGGCACGGACAAAGAGATCAATGCCGCTGAGTATGGCCAGTCGCCGCTGGGTGACGACTTTCTGATTCTCGGTCATGAGGGTTTTGGTCAGGTCGAGGCGGTTGGTCCAAATGTGACTGAAGTGAAACCGGGAGACTACGTGGTCGCTACTGTTCGTAGACCAGGGTCAAGCATTTACGACCTGATTGGTACCAACGACATGACTACCGACGACAAGTACTTCGAACGTGGCATCAACCTGCGCCACGGGTACATGAGCGAGTATTACGTAGACGACGCGGAGTTCATCGTGAAAGTACCGCAAGGTTTAAAAGAGGTAGGTGTCCTGCTTGAACCCACTACAGTCGTCGAGAAAGGAATCGCTCAAGCGTACGAGATTCAACGCCGCCTCAAAGTATGGAAGCCGAAGCGTGCGGCAGTCATGGGTGCGGGGACAATCGGTTTGCTTGCCACTCTGGTCCTACGCCTCAAGGGATTACAAGTTACAACGTTTGGCAAAACCGCGAAGCCCTATCTGAATTCGGATTTGATCGAAGCCATCGGCGCTACTTACCAATCGACGGAGAATGTATCGATCCTAGAGGGCGCTAAGACGTATGGACCATTCGACATCATTTTTGAAGCGACCGGTTTTTCGCCGGTTGTATTCGACAGCATGCAAGCTTTGGGAAAGAACGGGGTACTGGTCCTGTCGAGCGTAACAGGTGGCGATCGAAGGGTTGAGGTGCCTGCCGACAAGATCAACCTCGAATTCGTTCTCGGAAACAAGGTGATGGTTGGGACTGTGAATGCTAATCGCGAGTACTTCGAGATGGGCGTAAAGGATCTTGCTCAGGCGGAGGCAGAATATCCAGGCTGGCTCTCGCGCCTGCTGACACACCCCGTGCGCGGCCTCGAGAATTACAAGGACCTGTTTGCGAAGCTGACTAACCCTAACGGCGCGATCAAGGTTTATTGCGAAGTAGCAGATTGAGGTCGCGATGAATCCCAACCTATCCAGCGAGTGGCTTGAAACAAACGGAATTGGTGGGTTTTCGTCTTCAACGATTTCCGGTATTAACACCCGGCGGTATCATGGCCTACTTACTGCGGCCAACAAGCCACCGGTAGGACGTCTCGTTCTCCTTTCAAAGCTTGAAGAAACACTGATAATCGATGGAACCATCTACGAGTTCTCCGCGAATCAATATCCGGGCGTCATCCATCCTCAGGGTTTCAATTATCAGGTTAGTTTTCGTCTGGATCCGTTTCCAATATTTACCTACGAAATCGACGGTATACGCATTGAAAAATCAGTGTTCATGGTCCACGGTGAGAATACGACTGTGGTTCAGTACAAGTTAATGACTAATCGAGAACAACTTAAATTGGAGATTCGACCCCTAACCGCGTTCCGCGACTACCACAGCACGACGCATGAGAACGGGGCGCTTAATTCACAAGTGGAAACTGAACCGGGTCAAACGACTTTCCGGCCGTATCGCGATCTTCCGTTGCTTCATCTTGCCCACGATCCGGCAGAAATCGATACAAATGGATTTTGGTATCGCAATTTTCAGTACCGCGTTGAGCAAGAACGAGGATTGGATTTTCAGGAAGATTTGTTCAGTCCGTGCGCCTTCACCTTCGATTTGAGCGCGAGGAATAAAATCAGCATCATCGCTTCAACGGAACGTCGCGATGCCAGTGATGCAGATACCTATCGTGATGCTGAGATTGAGCGACGGATCCGTCTTAACCAACGGGTTCCCGGATCAAACAAATTCGTTGCAAGATTGAACACGGCTGCGGATCAATTCGTCGTCGCGCGCCAACGTGGTACAACACTGATCGCGGGGTATCACTGGTTCGCTGATTGGGGCCGAGACACGATGATTTCATTGCCCGGTTTGACTCTCGTGAACGGACGGTGGGAGATCGCGAGAAGCATCCTCGCGGAGTTTGCAGCGCATGTAAATCGAGGGATGCTGCCAAACCGATTTCCCGATGCCGGCGAAGCTCCCGAGTACAACACCGTCGATGCAACATTGTGGTTTTTCGAAGCCGTGCGTTCCTACCTTCAATACACGGGTGATTACGAGTTCGTCCGAACAAGTCTATACACAGTGCTGAAGGACATTGTTAACTGGCACATAGGAGGCACGCGTTATCAAATCCACATGGATCATGATGGGTTGCTCCTCTCCGGCGAGTCCGGTGTGCAGTTGACGTGGATGGATGCCAAGGTCGGTGATTGGGTCGTGACGCCGCGTCACGGAAAGCCGGTTGAGATTCAAGCGTTGTGGTACAACGCGCTGCGAGTCGTCGAACACCTCGCACGCAGATTCGGCCAACCAAGTGTTGAGAAAGCGTACGAGGCCATCGCCAACAAAGCGCGCACGAGTTTCAACGAAGTATTCTGGAACGATGAATCCGCTTGTCTTTACGATGTGGTAAATGGTGAAACTCGAGATGCATCGATCAGACCAAACCAGGTGATTGCAATCAGTTTGACCAACACAATGGTCTCGCAAGAGCGCGCCGCGAGTGTCTTGCGTGTAGTCGAACGTGATCTGCTGACGCCGCGCGGCCTGCGCACATTATCACCGGCCGATCCGAATTACATCGGGCGATACGAAGGTGGTCCACCCAGTCGCGATGGTGCTTACCATCAGGGGACTGTCTGGCCCTGGTTAATGGGTCCGTACATTACCGCTTACATCAACACGTTCGGTACTGAAGCGGGCGGCAGGTTTGCGTCGACATGGCTCGAAAGTTTCGAGCCACATCTATATGAAGCTTGTTTGGGCCAGGTTTCGGAGATCTTTGATGGCGACGCCCCGCACACACCACGCGGTTGCATCGCCCAAGCCTGGAGCGTGGCAGAATTACTTCGTGCAATAGTCGAGCAAGTTGATGAATCTCAAACCAGGTCAGCTTCAGCCGCTTGAAGGAGATCTCATGCGTAAATTCTTATCCTTAGTTTTCCTGATCGTCGCGTTAGTCAACACGACAAGCGCGCAAACTCAAAAGGTTAAGAAACCGGTGGCGGTCGGAGACCCCGCTCCTGATTTCACACTGGAGGCCCATCACGGAGGGAAGGTAACGCTCTCTGAATCAAAAGGGAAAAGCCCTGTCGTCCTTGTCTTCTATCGCGGCTACTGGTGACCGTATTGCGCGCGGCAGTTGGCCGAACTACGCAACCTTCTAAGGAAAGACGAGAACGTAAGGCTACTTGCCATCAGCGTTGATCGTCCCGATCTCAGCAAAGAACTTGCTGCCAAACTCGCGGCCGACGGAAAAGGTCAGATCAACTTTCCACTGTTGTCCGATCCGGATCATCGGACGATTGATGCCTACGGGCTGCACGATCCGGCATACGACGGTGAGAAATTTGCGGGCATACCTTACCCGGCCGTATATGTAATCGATAAAAACGGAGTTGTCGCCTGGGCCAAAGTCGAATCCGACTATAAAAAGCGGCCCACAAACACTGAGATCCGCTCGGCGATCAATGCCTTGAACTAAAATTCAACGACGCGCTCGCCGAACAGATTTCTTCTTTGCAGCTTTGCTGCCGTCAGGTGTGAACATCGCGCGTGAGAGGCGGATGAATGTTTGCATGATCGGAGATTCGTAACCGCCAGTCAATTGCGCGATTCCGAGTTCCCAATTGATCTGTGCGCCTTCGATCCACCACCGGACCAGCGTCCCGTTCTCCACTTCATCAATTACTGATTGCAGCGGCACGATGCCGACGCCCATGTCGGCCTCGACCATTCGTCGAATCGCCTGCTGGCGGCTCAGTTCCATCGCGACGTGAAGTGTCACCCCGGCCTGCGCGAAGAACTGATCGATCAATCGCCGCGTGTTGCCCCCGCGTTCGCCGAGAATCAATCGTTCACCCGCGAGTGTGTACGCACTGATCGTGCGTTGTTTGGCGAGCTTGTGTCGCGGGGAGGCAATCGCGACGAGCTGGTCTTCGCTAAGCCGTTCAGTCTTGATACCGCGTACGTCGACCGGAAGTGAAACGAAAGCGATGTCGGTGTCGCCGGCGAGGATCTGGTCCACCAGCACTTCGCTGGTCCCGGACGTGACGCTGATGTCCGCTCCGGGATGCTGCGCGCGCAGGTCGGCAAGGATCAACGGCAACTGGTCCGTCAGGACCATGGCCGACGCGCTGCCGATTCGCAAACGTCCACGCTCCGCTCCTGCGAGCTCCGCAATCTCGTCAAGCGCCGCGTCGTGTTCTCGCAAGATCTGCCTGGCGCGGCGCAAAAGCTGTTCGCCGGCCTCGGTCAGAATCACG
The DNA here is from genome assembly GCA_035646355.1 of Pyrinomonadaceae bacterium. Lineage (GTDB taxonomy): Bacteria > Acidobacteriota > Blastocatellia > Pyrinomonadales > Pyrinomonadaceae > PSRF01. The sequence goes on from DASRPN010000156.1 coordinate 26,498, forward strand.
TGTCGCGGCGCGCGCACGAACACTTTTGCGCCGATTTCGTTCTCCAATTGGCGGATCTGCATGCTGATCGCAGCCTGCGTCACGTGTACTCGCAAAGCCCCAGCCGTGAACGTTCCCGACTCGGCGATGGCCACAAAGGCCCTTAATTGTCGAATTTCCATGCCCTGCTCCACATATCAAGATGCATTATCGGAATAATAAAATCTTTTAGTTTGGATTATAAGTCCACGACCCCTAGAATAATCAACACGCTACATCGAGCCGTTGGTCTATCCGGCCCCCGTAGCTACCATTGTGAGCACTGAACGACGAACAGCAGATCTCTCTCCAGCCAAACGCTTGCACACACAGAATTCGGTGGTGGGTGTCGACGGCGGCGGCACCAAAACGGAAGCAGTGATCGTGGACGCCAACTTCCGTGTGATCGGTGAAGGCCTGGCTGGACCATCTAATCCCTTGCGAGTCGGAATCGCCGGCGCGGCCACAGCCGTGCGCGAGGCGATCGATAGTGCTTGTGCAATGGCTAAACTGCGGCGCAACGATCTAGTCGCGGCACAAGTCGGGCTCGCAGGCGCGCGACGGCGCGAGTTGCGTGAACGCATGCGCGAGACGCTAACGCGGCTCGACATGGGCGAACTTGAGGTGGTTACCGACGCCGATATCGCACTCTATGGCGCGACTAACGGCGCGCCGGGTTTAGTCGTTATCGCCGGCACCGGTTCAGTCTGTTGCGGCATCAATTCGCGTGGGAAGCGATGCTGCGCGGGTGGTTGGGGACCGATTGCGGGTGACGAAGGTAGTGGGGCATGGCTCGCGCGCCGTGCTTTGCGCGCAATAGCGCATGCGTCGGACGGACGTGGTCCACAAACGGCGCTGACCGAGTTGGCATGTGCTTATTTTCATGTCACCACAGCCGACGACCTGAACACCGCGATCTATGCGCCGACGATTACCAATGAACGCCTGGCGGGCCTCGGCCGCGATGTGGTAAACGCCGCGAAAATGAAGGATCCGATCGCGCTGCAAATCGTTGCCGATGGCGGTACCGAGCTGGGTCTCGCGGCGGCGGCTGTTATTCGTCATCTTCAAATGGAGCACGACCGTTTTCAGATTGCGTATGTGGGTGGCGTTTTCCGGTCGGCCGGTGATTTGATGCTAAACACGCTGCGTGCGGAAGTTAAGCGAGTTGCTCCACGCGCGTACTTCGAACCGCCGCATTTCGCTCCGGCCGTGGCTGCCGCTAGAATGGCTCGCGAACGCATCAATCACATTGCACTCGCAGTCTGATTGGTCTTCGCCTATCTCGGTGTGCTCTGCGTCTCTGTAGTTAATCTATCGTTAAGACCAAAATACACCGAGACACAGAGCACGCCGAGAGATACGCGGAGAAGAGCCAACTGACACCACATGAGTATCGAAACAGGCGTCTCGCTTCCGATCACCGAACAAGACAATCCACGTTCAGCGAACCTCAGCTCGCAGTCTGCGGCCGAGATTGTTGCACTAATGAACGCGGAAGACGCGACTGTTGCGGCCTCGGTGCAGCAGGTGCTTGGCGATGTGACAGCCGCTGTTGAGGCGATTGTCGAGCGGCTGAAAAAGGGGGGCAGACTTTTCTATATCGGAACCGGAACTTCAGGACGCCTCGGCGTGCTCGATGCATCGGAGTGTGCGCCGACATTCGGCGTCTCCCCGGAGTTGGTCCAGGGGGTGATCGCCGGTGGATACGACGCGTGTCATCGCGCAGTTGAGGCTTCAGAGGACGATGCTGACGCCAGCAGCGCAGACTTGCGCGCGCGCGCTTTTAACGGCGGCGACGTTTTAGTTGGCATCGCAGCGTCGGGACGGACGCCTTACACTGTTGGCGCCATTTCTTTCGCGCGCTCGTTGGGTGCATTTACCGTTGGACTGACGTGCGTTCCTGGTTCGCCGATCACGAAGGCGGCGGAGTTGAGCATCGTTCCGGTAGTTGGACCGGAGGTCGTGACCGGATCGAGCCGACTCAAAGCGGGCACGGCGCAAAAGATGGTGCTCAACATGCTCTCGACCGCGACGATGGTCCAGCTCGGTTACGTGAGCGGCAATCGCATGTCGCACCTAAAGCCTGGCAATACAAAATTACGTGAACGAGCAGTGCGGATCGTGATGGCGGAAACCGGTTTAGACCAAACGGCGGCGACTATGGCGCTCGAGGCTTCAGGCTGGGTTGTTAGAGAAGCGGTAAAGTGGTGTCAAGAGTTTCCCGCAAAGGCGCAAAGGCGCAAAGAATGAAAAACCTAAAAACCAGCAATTCTCTTTGCGTCTTTGCGCCTTTGCGGGAAAACATCGGTCACACGGTATGAAACCACTCGATCTGTTCATCATTTTTGCGTACCTGATCGGGATTGTTCTGTTCGGTACCTGGTTCGGCCGCAAGCAGAAGACTACCCGCGCATACTTTCTCGGTAACAGATCGGTGCCGTGGTGGGCCGTCGCCTTCTCCATCGTCGCCACTGAGACATCAACCATCACCTTCATCTCCGTACCGGGCATCGCCTTTGCGCGCGGCGGAAACTTCCAGTTCTTACAACTCGTCTTCGGCTATCTCCTTGGGCGGATCGTCATTTCGTTACTCTTCATCCCATCTTACTTTCGCGGCGACCTTTTGACCGTTTACCAGCTGCTTGATCGTCGTTTTGGCGGGAAGATCAAAATGCTCGCGGCTTCGCTGTTCGTTGTGATGCGAAACATTGCCGACGGGATTCGTTTGTTGCTGACTGCGATTGTGCTGTCGGCGGTTTACGTTGCGTTTCAACCGCAGGGAAACGTCGAGATGATCACAATCGCGTCGATCGTTTTGATCGGCGTCGCCATGGTCATCTTCACTTACTTCGGCGGCATGGAGGCTGTGATTTGGGTCGAAGTGGTCCAACTCGGGATTTACATCGCGGGCGCGATTGCGGCGGGCGTGATTCTGTTGACGTCGATCGACGGCGGCTTCGGCACAGTCAGTTCGTTGGCTACACAGTTTGGCAAGTATTCACTCTTTGATTTTGCTTTCGACTACACAAAAACATACACGTTCTGGTCTGGACTGATCGGCGGTTGCTTTTTGACAATGAGCACGCACGGTACGGATCAGTATCTGGTGCAGCGTTATCTCTGCACGGATCGTCCGCGGAAGGCGACCGTGGCACTATTGACAAGCGGCGCGATCGTGTTGGCTCAGTTCATCGGATTTCTATTTATCGGCGTGCTGTTGTTTGCGTTCTACCAACCTTTTGCCGATTCGGGTTATGCGACTGCCGCTTCGACAGCGTTTCCGTTCACCGGCGGCGACCGTGTGTTTCCTGACTTCATTACGAAATTCATGCCGAGTGGCCTCTCGGGTTTGGTAGTGGCGGCGATCTTCGCGGCGGCGATGTCGTCGTCGTTGAACGCAATCGCCGCGACGGCAGTCAACGATCTTTACAAACCATTCAAACCAAATCAGGACGACCAGCACTATTTGAAAGTTTCGCACCTGCTGACCCTCGTCTGGGGCGTGGTCCAGATCGGTGTCGCGCTTGCCATGCGCAATCAGCCGGGCTCGGCGTTGAGTCAGGCGTTGTCGATTGCGTCACTAATCAACGGTCCGATACTTGGCGTGTTTTTAGTGGGAACACTGTTGCGGCGCGTGAGCCAGCCGCCGGCGTTGATCGGCATGCTTGTAAGTATCGGTTCGATGCTTTACATCTACCTCGCGACCACGATCGCGTGGACGTGGTACGTGTTTATCGGGAGCCTGATCACGTTCGTCGTGGCATGGCTTGCGAGTTACGCCTGGCAACATCCAAAACAAGTCGAGGAAAAAGAGCTGCATGACTCCTTTCGTAATTCGTCGCCTTCATCAGTGTCTTAGCGTAGTCCTGTTGCTGATGTTGCTGGCATCCTCTGTGTTGCCGGCCAACCAGGCTATGAAGGTCGCGGCTTTCAAGCGCGACCCCAGCTCGGCGGCGTTGAAGTGGGCCAACGAAGAACTCCGGAAGATGTCGCTGGAAGAGAAGGTGGGCCAGCTGATCTCCGTCGGCGTCAATGCGACCTTTTTGAATCAGGAGTCCGATGCGTATCGCACGCTGAAACGCAACGTCGAAGAGCACAAAATCGGCGGCATCATTCTTTTCCGCGGACCGGTTTACGAATCGGTGATCCTCGTGAACCGCATGCAGCAACTATCACGTCACCCGTTGCTCATATCGGCTGACCTCGAAGCGGGCGCGGGCATGCGTTTCGAGGACACAGTCAACTTTCCGTGGAACATGGCCGTCGCTGCCACCGGGAATCCCGACTTCGCGCGCCGCCAAGGTGAGATCACCGCGCGAGAAGCTCGGGCGCTTGGAGTTCAGCAGATCTTCGCGCCGGTGGTGGACGTGAATAACAACGCTGCGAATCCCGTGATTAATGTGAGGTCGTACGGCGAAGACCCAGCGGAGGTCGCGCGTTTCGCAGCCGCGTTCACTGAAGGCGCCCAGGCAGCGGGCGTAATTGCGACAGCGAAGCACTTTCCCGGTCACGGCGACACGGCAGTCGATTCGCATCGCGGGTTGCCGGAGATAAACGTCTCGCGAGAGCGTTTGAACACTGTCGAGTTCGTTCCGTTCCAGGCAAGTGTCAACGCGGGTGTCGGATCGGTGATGGTGGGCCACATCGCCCTCCCGCAGATCGACGCGACCGCTATCAAGCCATTGCCACGCAATGTCAAATCAAAACCCATTGACACCGATGAAGCGGGTGAGATCGTCGAAGAGAAATCCACGATACCCGCGACGCTTTCGCCGGTGATGGGCCGCATTCTCCGAAACGATATGAAGTTTTCAGGAATGATTGTTACGGACGCGTTGAGCATGAGCGGACTGACGATCTATTTCACTCCTGAAGAGTCAGCGGTCCGTGCACTGGAGGCTGGGGCAGACATGTTGTTGAAGCCCGCGGACGTCGATGCGACTTTCCGTGGAGTTCGTGAAGCGGTTAAGAGTGGACGCATTACTGAGCAACGCATCGAGGAGTCGGTTCGCAAGTTACTCGCGTGGAAATACGATCTCGGCCTCGTAGAGCAGCGTCTGACGCCGGTCGACGCGATCGATCGCATCGTCGGCAGTAGTGACGTACACAAACTCGCGGGTGAGATCGCTGAACGCGCCGTCACCCTCGTCCGTGACGAAGACAAGTTGTTGCCGCTGAAAAACCTGAAAGCCGATTCGCGCGTCTTCAATCTCGCAATCACGAACGGCGAGGATCGCAATTGGATAGCCAACCCGTTCGTCGCCAAGTTGAATCGTTCCGGTTTGAAGATCGAGACGATCGTGTTGGACGAGAGGTCGAGCGAGCAGGACGTGCAGAAAGCGATCGAGCGCGCGAAGTCTGCCGAGTTTGTTTTCGTATCGATGTATGGTCGCGTGCGATCGGGCCAGGCGTCGAGTGTGGGACTGCCGAAGGCGGGCTCCCGCGCATTGAACGCCCTGATCGATGCGAAAACGCCGGTGATTGCGATCAGCTTTGGCAATCCGTATCTGCTGCAAAACTATCCCGGACTGCGCACCTACCTCGTGGCGTATGGCGACATGCCGAGTCTGCAACAAGCTGTTGCGCGCGCGTTACTGGGCGAGATCGAGATCGCGGGTAAACTTCCGATTTCGTTACCGGGGTTGTACCCGCGCGGAACGGGAATCCAGTTGAAGGCGGCGAAATAATCGTATGCTTCGCTTAACACGCATCGTATTAGTTCTGACGCTGGTTGCGCAGCCGATCCTCGCGCAACTTCCG
>DASRPN010000157.1:0-7390 GCA_035646355.1 Pyrinomonadaceae bacterium
ATCCGGCAAATCCAAAGCTAACCGACACGGTCAAAGTCGACGCGCGTCTCGTTAACGACATCATGACTACGGCTGATGGCAAGATCCTCGTCATCTCACGTGAAAATGCGTCGAATCGAAAAAACGGAATTGCTTTTTACGACACGTCTGATCCGGCGCACCCAAAACTGATTTCGGACTACACGGCAACGGTCACTGGCGGTGTTCACAGCGCTTACGTCGACGGTCATTACGTATACCTAACCGACGACGCCACCGGCTCGATGCGCGTGATCGATTTTAAAGACGTCAAGAACCCGAAAGAAGTAGCACGCTGGCAGACCGAGAATCCGCTCGCGGGCGTGATTCAATCAAAACAAGGCGAACACACTGTCGGTCGATACATTCACGATCTTCAGGTCAAGGACGGTCTTGCATATTTAGCGTACTGGCATGATGGCCTCGTCATTCTTGACGTTGGAGCGGGATTGAAAGGCGGCAGTCCCGAACGCCCACAGTTCGTCAGCCAACTGCGTTTTAATCACAACGAGCTCTACGGCAATGGTTGGCTCGCAGGTACTCACTCTGTTTATCGCTACAAGAATTATGTCTTCATCGGCGACGAAGTGTTTCCAGCTTTATTCGACATTAAGTCAAACAAGCGGTTCCCGGTGCGGGGCATCGTTCACGTCGTCGACGTTTCCGATATTTACAACCCGCGAAAGGTAGCGGAGTATCCGGTGCCGGAAGGCGGCGCCCACAACATGTGGGTTGAAGACGATGTGATGTACCTGGGTTACTACAGCGGGGGCGGTCGAGTCGTCGATGTCTCAGGCGAACTGCGCGGCGATCTCTATCGACAGGGACGTGAGATCGCGCGAGTGTGGACCGGCGATGCCAACGCGTTCCGCCCGAACCTGCCTTTCACGTGGGGCGCGCAACCACACAAAGGGTTGATCTATTTCAACGACATTCACTCGGGTATATGGATAGTGAAGCTGGGAGAAAAGATCGACAAGGGATCGACCACAGCGCCTGGACCATAGCTTGGTTGTATCTTCTTGTTTTCTTGGGAAGATTTCTCGCGCAAAGGCGCAAAGACGCAAAGCGCTGCCGCGATTTTTGAACTCTTCCTTTGCGTCTTAGCGCCTTTGCGCGAGCAGATTTCCTTCGCAGAGAAGGTTTATGGCTTCCTTGGCGGTTCTGTTTTGTAGAAATCAATTCCGGCAGCGGTCGGACCCACGTCGACGGTGGCGACCGTTTTCAACGCAGTAAGATCAATCACTTCAACCGTTCCCGGCTCTGAACCGATTCCCTCCACGGTGACGAACGCATAGCGGCCGTCAGGCGACACTACCACGCCATGCAGCACTTTACGCTTCGTCGGCAGCCGCGCCAGTTCCCTTCCACTCTTCAACTCATAAATGGACACAGACTGGTCGCGCTTGTTCGTGGCGATTAGGCGTAGACCGTCAAGCGTTATGTCGAGGTTGTAGACGCCGGCACGCGCGGCGATGCGACGCACGATCTGCCAATCGCGTGTGTTGACCTCAACAATCTCACTGGAGTTATTGCACGCAACGTAAACTGAAGAGCCGTCAACTGAAGGCTCGGCCCACGTCGGCGAACACGATTTATCACCAGGCTTCGGCGGTTCCATGCCATGGCCGCCGCTATGCTTCATGCCGGATGTAGCGTTGTCTTTTTTCGTTAACGCAAACTGTTTTGTCACCTTCAGTGAACGGGTATCGATCTCGACCAGCATGTCGTCCATCATGCAAGCTGAGTACTGTTTCGTTCCCTGCGAATTCAATCGTGAACCATGCGGCATAGTACAAGTCTTCAATCGTGCGACTTCGGTCATCGTTTGTGTCGAAACCACGGAGACTGATGACGGCTCCATGTCGCCATGCAGATTGAAGTTCACCACAAAGAGAAACGCGCCGTCCGGCGAGATGTCGAGTGTTGCCGGAAAAAGACCGAGCGTAGTTTTGGCGATCAGCGCGTCGTCTTTGGTCGAATACTTCCAAACCGTTCCAAAAGGCCGACCGTGTGCTATCGACACGTAATAAAACTGTCGATCGGGAGATATGACAATGCCGTGCGGCCCGTCGATGTCGACCGGCATGTCACCCGTATCGATCTGTCGATCGACGCGAGCGCCGTCAGGCCCGAAGCGAACGAGTGCGATCTTGTCGGCAGACTCTGACAGGACATAAACCAGATAGTCATGATCCGGCTTTACTTGCGCGACTGATGAAACCGCGGAAGATATCAGCAGGAACAAAACCACAAGCGCAGGTCTCATGATCGGAAGTTTATGATCAAACGATTCCCAACACCATGCGAAAACTTTTTTCACCTCAGGCCACCTTGCATACGAAAAACTGCATCAATAGCGTTAGCCAATAATCAGTTCTCGCGCGGTCTCCCCCGCATGGTCCTAAGTTAGTTACTACTGAGACCTCAGTCTCCGGTCTCAATAAAGAAACAATACGACTATGTACGAAGAAGCAATTCTGAAACGCGGATCTGTGTCTAATCGTGGTTTACTTCTCAGATGCGCCTTATTAACCGCAATACTTTTTAGCGTTGCTCCGGCAATAATCGCGCAGGAGGGCCCGCAATCAAATACTGGTGCCCTCCGGGCGTCAGACGCATCCGGCAAACCCGTCGGCGAGTGTCCGCTCAAACACACGACGGTCAAAGCAGAAGTCAGCGGTTTTATCTCCCGCGTCACGGTCACTCAGGACTTTGAGAATCCTTTCACTGAAAAGATCGAAGCCGTCTACGTCTTTCCGCTTCCGCAAGCAGCCGCCGTCGACGATCTCACGATGCTGATCGGCGAACGCACAATCAAAGGGAAGATCATGCGCCGTGAAGAGGCGCAAGCTACCTACGCCAACGCTAAGCAACTGGGACAAGTCGCTGCGTTACTCGACCAGCAACGTCCGAACATCTTCAGTCAAGCCGTCGCCAACATCATGCCCGGTCAACAGATCCGTATTGTCATCAGCTATGTTGAGACGTTGAAGTATGAAGACGGATCGTATGAGTGGTCGTTTCCGATGGTTGTCGGTCATCGTTACAACCCGGCAACGCTGGATCAAGCCCCTGATGCTCCCAGCGTGGCCGCGACTTACTCAGAGCGACCGGGACACGACATCTCGATCGACCTCACACTCGACGCCGGCGTTCCGATCGAAGCACTCAATTCCGAAACACACGAAACCGAAGTTGAACGTCCCGACGGGCGACGAGCGATAGTGCGTCTCAAAGATCAGAAGACAATCCCAAACAAAGATTTCATTCTCACGTATCAAACTGCCGGTCCTGCAATGAACGATGCCGTCCTCGCTCATCGCACAGAAAGGGGTGGCTTCTTCACTCTCATCTTACAGCCACCCCAGCGCGTCCCTGCGGAAGACGTGACACCGAAAGAACTCGTGTTCGTCGTCGATACCTCTGGCTCGATGTCGGGCTTCCCGCTTGCCAAGGCGAAGGAGACAGTGGATATCGCGCTCGACACGCTTTACCAACACGATACGTTCAACATCATCACGTTCTCCGGCGACACAAATCTGCTCTTCCCGGAGCCAAGGCCCGCAACTCCCGAAAACGTCCGCGAGGCGAAGAAGTTTCTCGCATCACACAGAGGCGGCGGTGGTACGGAGATGATGAAAGCAATCACCGCCGCACTCCAACCCACCGACTCGCAACAACACCTGCGCATCACCTGCTTCCTGACTGACGGCTATGTCGGCAACGACATGGAGATCATCGCCGAAGTAAAGAAGTACAAGAACGCGCGCGTGTTTGCGATGGGCTTTGGCGTTGGACCGAATCGCTACCTGCTCGACAACATGGCCCAACACGGCCGTGGTGAAGTCGATTACGTGACGGGGGCCGGCGACACATCCGCCGTGGCCCGCCGCTTTAACGAGCGCGTGCGCAATCCGTATTTGACGGATATTTCGATCGAGTGGCCTGCAAGCCTGTCAGTCGCCGACATTTATCCTCGGCAAATACCGGATATGTTTAGTGCGAAGCCGCTCGTTCTTTCCGGTCGTTATTTGCAGGGCGGGAGTGGATCGATCGTTTTGAAAGGCAAAATTGCCGGCCAGGATTATGTGCGCGAGATTCAGGTGGCGTTACCGGAGACGGAGGGTAGTCACGACGTTCTCGCGACGCTTTGGGCGCGGCGCAAGATCGATGACGTCATGGCTTACGATCTGAGTGGGGCCCAATACGGCACGATGAAAGCCGAATTCCGAGAAGAGATTGAACAGATCGGTCTGAAGTTCAAGCTGATGACGCAATTCACGTCGTTTGTCGCGGTTGATGAAACGACTTTTACTGGTCCTCAGCCGCCGGTCCAGGTCGCGGTGCCGCAGCATATGCAAGTGCTCACGTTGAGTGGCGTTAGCAACGCCGTGATGGTGAGCAGTTCGACCAGTCAATTGATGACTACTTCGAGCGTAATCAATACTGATTCGAACATCTCGAACCTACCAGTGAACGGCCGAAGTTTTGCGAACTTCCTGACGCTCACACCCGGCACGGTCAGTGGAAGTACAGAACAGTTCACCAATTCGCCTCTGTTAGCCGTCGTAACCAACGGGCAAAGAACACACTCGAACATGTTCATCATTGACGGTGTGAGCGCAGACTTTGGTATCACACCCGGCGGACAGAGTCCTGGTTCATCAGCATCAGGCAACATGTTGGCGGTGACTGCGAGTGGCGGGGCTAATGGAGTCGCGACGATCGATTCTATTCAGGAGATAACGTTCCGAACGGCTCATACGAAGCCTGAACATGGTCGCGTTCCCGGCGTGCAGGTAGACGTAGTTACTCGCGCTGGGACGAATGAGTTTCACGGCAGTCTGTTTCACGCCTTTGGTAACGACGCAACGGACGCGAATGATTGGTTTGCGAATAGTCGTGGTCTAAATAAACCACCACTGCGCGTAAATAATTTTGGCGGCACATTTGCTGGTCCACTCGTGCGTGACAAGGCGTTCTTCTTTGGTTCGTACGAAGGCCTGCGTCTGCGCAATCCAATGATGGGGATTACCGACGTGCCGTCTCTCGCTTCGAGAGCGGCAGCGGCTCCCGAAATCCGACCGTTCATCAACGCGTTCCCGTTGCCAACGGGCGAGGCAAGACCCGACGGTTTCGCCGAGTTCGCGTCAACCTTTGCGAACTCCGCGCGTCACGACGTGGGAAGTTTCCGTGTCGACTGGAACGCAACTAATGCGACTCAATTCTCGGGCAGATATAGTTTCGCCGATTCTGACGCGGACACGCGTGGCGCCGGCGGTTTCTCGCTAAACACGGTCAATCGAATCCGGAGCCAGGCACAAACAACGACCGGATCGTTTGTCTGGACTGTGACACCGAGGGTGATGGTTGATGTTCGCGCGAACTACAGCCGCTTACGTGTCGCGGGTTCGCAAGCGCTCGATTCGTTTGGCGGCGCTGTGATTCCGTCGGATCTCGTTGGCGGTATTGGCGAGTCGTTCAATTTCGATCTGAACGGACGTGGCGCGAACTTAATAATTGGCAGCGACGCTGCAAACATTCAGCGCCAGTTGAATACGGTCGGGTCCGTGATCTTCATTTCCGGTAAACACGACTTTAAGTTAGGTGCTGATTACCGCCGCATGTCACCGCTCCTCGGGTTTCGCACGCATGAAACAAACCTGCTCTTTGACGGTGTTGGCCAGGCGATCACTGGCATTCCCGCGCGTGTTGGTTTGTTCAATCGCGAGCCGTCCCAGTCGCCCGACTTCAATAACCTCTCGCTCTACGCGCAGGACGAGTGGCGGAAGTCGTCACGGCTGACGTTGAACTATGGCGTGCGTTGGGAACTGAATCCGGCGCCGTCGAAAGACGGCACGCCGCCGCTTGCGGTGGACCAGGTCAACGATCCAACTCGACTCGCGGCTGCTGCTTCAGGAACGCCGTTGTGGAAAACAACTTTCCTGAACTTCGCGCCTCGCGTTGGAGTTGCGTATCAGCTCCTGGGGAAGAACGATCCGGAGCTCATGCTGCGCGGCGGGTTCGCGGTGGTTTACGACCTGGGCCAGCACCGCGCCGCTGATGCTTTTGCAGATTCGATTCCGTTTGTAACCGGATCTGGTGCGCCCGCAATCGTGTTCGATCCGCAGTTGAAACTGCCATACACGTTGAATTGGAACGTATCGCTCGAACGCGCACTTGGATCGAACCAATCAATCTCCGGGGCGTACGTCGGGACTTCCGGTCGAAGATTGCTTCACACTCAAACGGTGTTTGATCAAAACACGGCGTTCCCGTTCCTGCGACTGACAACCAATGCGGGTCGATCCGATTATCGCGCGTTGCAGGTGGAGTTCAATCGACGTTTTTCGGACGGACTCAAATCGGCTTTCTTTTACACGTGGGCTAGATCGCTGGATAACGTAAGCGAGGACTCGGCGAGGCACGTTTTGATGACCAGCGCCAACCCCGCACTCGATCGTGGTCCATCGGATTTCGACGTCCGGCATCAATTCAACGGATACGTGCAGTACGATCTGCCGGCGTTATTTTCCAACGGTGTCGGCAACAAAGTCTTTCGCAACTGGAGCGTTGGTTCAATCGTCAACCTCCGTTCAGCGAAATCGGTCAACGTTGTCTATTTGGTCCCGACGCCGTTTGGTGTTGCTTATTTCCGACCGAATGTTGTTTCGGGGGAACCGCTCTTTATGTTCGATCCGACGCTTGCGGGTGGAAAGACGATCAACCCGGCGGCGTTTGACGCGCCGTCAGATTTGGAGCAAGGCAATCTCGGGCGTAATAGCCTGCGCGGATTTCCACTTCATCAAATCGATCTCGCGTTACGTCGTGCATTCAACTTCAGCGAACAGCTGAGTCTTCAATTTCGCGTCGACGTTTTCAATGTCTTCAATCATCCGAACTTCGCTGATCCGGTCGGACGCGATCGCGTGATAGGCGGCGTGTTTCCGGGTCATGCCTTCACCCCAAACTCGACCTTTGGCCGATCCTCCTCTCTCCTCGGCCAAAGCCTCTCGGACGCCGGCTTCGGATCGTTCTACAACACCGGCGGCCCACGTACGATGCGGTTCTCGCTCAAGCTGATCTTCTGATTTCTGCTAGAATACCCAATCATGTGAAAACACGGATGACCCGAATCGCGGTCATCCGTGTACTATTTTCCCGTGGTGAACCCCTTGGCGGAAAACTCGTATTGACTGTTCATGACTGACGACTTCGACTCGACAGGCAAACTCAAGGACGACGATAGCGAGAAGAAGCGGCGTGCAGACGCGCTGCCTGAACGCATCCTCCGTCGCGTGCTCGAAGGAATGGGCGACGTGGTTGATCGCCGCTTTGGTCGTACCGTCGAGCCGCGCAGCGGACTCAC
>DASRPN010000158.1:0-18994 GCA_035646355.1 Pyrinomonadaceae bacterium
TCATGACACATCGCGTCGCTTATCTGCTGGTTCTCATGGTCGCCGTAAGTGTGAATGCTTATGCCCAAACGACGGAACAAAACGTTAACGTGACCATCAAACCTTCGCAAACCGTCGAAGAACGCGTCGCTGACTCTATCAAGGAAAAGCAACTGCGCGAAGCTGCTGAAGAGAAGCGGGCCGCGCGGTGGGTATTGGTTTGGTAAATGATTCCAACCTTCACAATCCATACGCGTACCGCTACGAGAACCGTCCCATTCTTTTGTGTCGAGGTTTGAAATGGAACTTGCAGTCGGAATGGTCCAGGGTGAAGAATTGGCGTTGAGTTTGTAAAACACTAATGGAAATTCGAGAAGAAACAGCGGCAGACATCGAGCCGATTCGCCGGGTCAACCGGCGCGCGTTTGCCCAGGATCAGGAAGGGAACATTGTCGACGCGTTGAGATCTAACGGGGCGGCGTTGCTTTCGTTGGTTGCGATTGTGGATGGTGAACTGGTGGGCCATATCATGTATAGCCCGGCAGTCGTGGACGAGACCACCGGGGCGGCGCTTGGACCGATGTCAGTGCTTCCGGAATTTCAGCGACAGGGAATTGGCAGCCGGCTCGTTGAAGCGGGCAATCAAAGATTAAAAGAACGCGGCTGCCCGTTCATCATCGTCGTGGGTCACGCCGAGTACTACCCACGTTTTGGATTTATACCCGCGATCAAGCACAACATTCGCTGCGAATGGGATCTCCCCGATGAGGTGTTCATGATTTCCGTGCTCGATTCGCTAAAGATGCAAGGTATTTCAGGGCTGGCGAAGTACAGGCACGAATTCTCGACGGTTACTTAATGATCAAGACTCTCCTCCAGGACGAGTGGCGTTTCTTAACGTTTCGACCAATGAGTCAAGCGATACGCACTCATTGGCAGGCGTACCTCGTCTTCGGACTCCTTTTTACGTGGCTTGCCGGCATAGGTCGATACTGGGACAACCCACGCGCTGAACTTTGGCAATACCTCGGGCTCGGATCGTTCGCTTACGTCTTCGTACTCGCCCTGTTTGTCTGGGGGCTGCTCGCTCCGCTAAGACCTAAAAACTGGTCCTATCGAAATGTGCTGTTGTTCTTAACGTTAACAGCCCCGCCCGCGGTGCTCTACGCAATCCCCGTCGAACGATTCCTGACTCTGGACAACGCACGCGCAGCAAATGCATGGTTTCTGGGGCTGGTGGCTGCTTGGCGTGTCGCGCTCCTGGTCGTGTTTCTAAAACGAACCGCCGCACTATCTGCCGGGGCAACCGCCGTCGCGACACTGCTGCCGATCACCGCGATCGTCTTCGCGCTCACGCTGCTCAATCTCGAACACGTGGTCTTCAATCTGATGGGCGGATTCAGAGATCAGGACGCGAGTGGTAACGACACCGCCTACTTCGTAGTTCTTAACATAGCAATGTTCGCGTTTCTCGCGGCGCCGGTGCTCGCGATTATCTATCTTGTGCTTGTGTTCATTGCGTGGCGTAACCCTAAAGAACAAACGGAAAACAGTTAGAACTCGAATGGACCAGCGAATCTCATACTCCCGGGAGGAAGTGATCGCGGCGGGATCGAATTGGCCCACTCGCGGGTTACTCTGTCATGAGTGTGGCAGGTACATTCCCGTCTTTGAAGATCTATCCGAGGAAGACGAACAACGTGTACGTCAGCGTCTTCAGCAAAACAGGTTCACCGCGATGAAGGAATTGCGCGACGCTACCGGTTGTTCGCTCGAATGGGCCAAGCTATGGGCCCACCATGAAGGCAAACCGACCCCGCCGAAAGAAATTAAGCTTTGTCCCTACTGCGGCCAGCGGTTGCGAACACCGCTCGCCAACAGTGCCGCTTTTGCCTGCGCGACTGGCACGAAGACAATGTCATCCCTCTAAAAGACCAGCCATAAAACAAAATTACGGCGGCGCCCAAACTTCGGGTCGCCGCCGTATACGGGCACCGCTCTCTCTCGTTGCCGTTTAGAAACTGAACCGGATCTGCGCGTCGATGCGGCGGTTGTACGCGCCGCCAGCGCCACCAAATCCGCCAAAACCACCACTAGTCGCCGTCGACTGTCCAAACAAATTCGATCCGATGTTGCCGACCGGGTTGTTGAAGTTCACGTGGTTCAAAATGTTGTTGAAGTTGACCGAGAACGTCAGGTTGTAGCGGCCAGTCGCACCGCCGCCACCACCGAACCCTCCACCGCCTGGGCCACGCATTCCACCGCCGCCGCCTGGACCACCGCCGGGGCCGCCACCGCCTGGACCACCACGCATTCCGCCACCGCCACCCATGATCGCGCGCTGACCGTCCCCGCCCTGTCCCTGCTGCCGATTCTGCTGACCGGCATTTCCAGTACCGCCTTCCGAACCAAACGACCACGTCTTACTGACACGCAGGTTCACGGTAGTCGAACCAGGACCCTCGCCGAAATTGCGCGGAATCATCACGTCGCCTGGATCAAACGCAAGTTTGAAATCACCAAACGGCGTGCATTTGAATAGCGACTTGTTGGCGTCGGTACAAATCGTTCCCGCCGGTGCAAACGCCGGTCGTTCTCTATTGAACGTATCGCCATTGATGTCGCGTCCAAGCGTGATATTGAACGGGCGACCTGACTGCACGATCACAAACGGATTCAAGGTGACACCCCAGTACGTGCGAATGTTTCCAGTCAACACAAAGCGATGACGGATATCGCCCGACGCGCGGCCATACTCGGTGCTCAGATCATATGGATTCGCCGGAAGACTTCCGATTCCGTCAGCATCGCTATTTGCTTTCGAGAACACATAGTAAGCATTCAACGATGCGTTGCGCGTGAACCGGCTGTTGAAGTTCAAAATGAACTGGTTCTGGTTGTAACGACCGCTCGACTCGTATTCGAAAATGTTGCAGCGCGTCGAGGGATTGACGTCCGGCGGAATGAAGTCCGCACAGTTCAGCGGGCGCACGCCGCTCGTTGGCACACCCGGAATGAATGTACCCGGCAGCGGTGCGTTGAGTGGTCGCGTGCGCAGTACGTGCAACGTGCGAATGTTGATGTAGCTGCTGGCAACTGTAATGTTGTGCGGCAACTGACGCTCGACGCTGATCACCGACTGCAACGTGTACGGCGCCTGAAGGTTTTCGGCCAACCGATAGACTGACCCCGGAACTGCAAACGTCAAAAGCTGTGCGGGCGTGGGAATCAGCGGGAAGAAGTCCGGATTCTGAACCGTAAACTCCTGCTGGTTAATGCCGTTGAAGCGCGTGGCCTGCATCGTCAAGTTCTCGCTCACACGCTCATAAAACACACCGTAACCGCCGCGAATGACCGTCTTCGATTGCTGGCCGCCCGGCGACCAGGCGAACCCAAGACGCGGGCCGAAGTTGAAGTTGCTATCGATGTTTTTCTGGTTCTCGTAACGAAGGCCGAGGCTCAACGTGAAGTTTGGCCGCACTTTCCAATCGTCCTGGAAGAAACCGCCGAAGTCCCACTGGTTGATCTTCGCCTCGGGATTTCCGGTAGCGAGACGAAACTGACTCGCGCCTCCGCCGAGAAGTCGAATTTGCAGCGGGTCTCGCCCCTGGTCAAGGAAGAACAGCGTGCGGCGAAAACGTTCAATACTCGAAACTACCTCAGTCCCGGCAATCGCGTCGCCATCGGCGTTAAGATTCGGAGCGAGCGTGCCGCCGAAGAACGTGTATGTGCCGCCAAAATTTGCCGGCGAGAAGTTATTAATGTCGACCGAACGATAACGCACGCCAAACTTCATCGAGTGTGGACCACGGGCGAGCGTCGTGTTGTTGCTTATCTCCCAGTCGTTCGTATCACTGTGTGACTGACCCACCTGCGATCCGCCGCCGATGAATGCGTCCTGCACTTCGAGCGTAGGAATCGAGTTGTCGGCATCGGACAAGTTGCCGTTGCGTTCAAACTCGAAACGCGTTTCGTTGATGATCGTCTTATTGATGATCGCGGTTTCAGTAAACTGAATGCTCTGCTCGGTATTCTCCGCGTCGTACGCGCGGGAGGGCAGTGAGAACTGGCCTATCCCGGCTACACGAGTTGTTTTCGTGTAGTTGTAGCGAGCAACCAGCGTATGGTTCTGGTTGATTTGGAAATCGATTCTGGGGCTGAAAGAAGTGCGGCGGCTAGGCACGGGAACGGTTTCACTGAAATTAACGATGTTTCCGTTTGCATCAAGCAGTTCGCCAAAGACAAGTGTCTCGTCGTCAACATCACGCTTGTCGAAGTCGACAAAGAACGACGCTTTTCCCTTTTTGATAGGACCACCAAGATTGCCGCCATACTGGCGCGTTTGAATTGGTGGTCGCTTGGGAGACCTGGAAAACGGATTCCGGGAATTAAGGGCGTCGTCGTTGAAGTTGAACGAGGCCTGGCCGCGAAAACGATCCGAGCCTGGACGCGTCAGGATCTCAATGCGGCCGAAACCAAGACGATCATACTCGGCAGAAAAGGGATTTGAATTGATTCGAACTTCGCGAATCGAAGCGCGCGGGGGTAAACGGCCTCCAGTGAAACCATCGACGAAGATCTGACCGCCATTTGGACCAGCGGATGGACCAGCTAACGCCTGAAGCGCGGCTGCGAGATCGTCGGGGTCGTCCGGGAGGGCCTCGATGTCTTCACCTTTCAACACCACGGCGCCGGCATTGTTCTCGGGCTCAACGCTTAACTCACGACTATCGGCAGCAATCGTAACCTTCTGTTCTTCGATGGCGACTTTGAGCGTGATGTCGAGTTGTTGGGGACGACCGGCGACCACTTCGACTTCCGTGTTTTCATACAGCGCGAAGCCGGCGTTGATTGCTCGAAGAGTGTACTTGCCTGGCGCGAGACCGTTGATCGTATAGCTGCCTGTATCGTTGGTGACGGTCGCCTTTTCCACGCCTTTCGAATCGATCGCGGTCACTGCGACACCTATGATCGCGCCACCAAGCTCATCCAGCACCTGGCCTCGCAACGAGCCCACGCGCTGTTGGGCAGCGGCCATGCCTGTTAGGCCAAATGCACAGAGCGCAATAGCCAACACTATTCTCTTCATCCCGAAACTCCTTCGAACCGGCTTTGCAATTTGGCGTGGGTGGAGCGCGTTACGCCGCAGCTAATGAGACCGGATTCTACCCAAAATGGGCGTAAAGAGTCTGTCAATGGAATGTAAAGTTTTGTCAGTTATTTAAGGTTCAGGATTGACACTTCTTTACGCACGAAAATCGACGCTTGTTGTAGGATTTCGAACGACTTGCCTTAGGTAGTTCATATGTCTTTCAATCTGGCACAGCAGCCAATGGAACGGGTACTGGTAATTGATGACGACGTCGGACTTTGCGAGCTGGTCGGAGAGTACCTGGAGCCGGAAGGTTACACCGTCGAAGCGATTCACAACGGCGAACGCGGCATCGATCGCGCGCTTTCGGACGAGCACGATTTGGTGGTGCTTGACGTCATGCTTCCCGGGACCAACGGTTTCGATGTACTCCGACGCATTCGCGCGCGTTCGCGTATTCCCGTTTTGATGCTGACCGCGCGCGGCGACGACGTCGATCGCATCGTCGGATTGGAAATCGGCGCCGACGATTACTTGCCGAAGCCTTTTAACCCCCGCGAACTGGTTGCGCGTATTCGTGCCGTGCTGAGGCGCGCGCAACCAGCCGAAGCAACGACTGCGTCACGCGAGACGATCAAGATCGGCGACGTCGAAATGGATAGCAACACGCGCAACGTGCGGCGCGGCGGCGAGCTCGTTGAACTTACCGGCGTCGAATACGACCTGCTCGAAATACTGCTGCGCAACGCGGGCCAGATCGTTAAGCGAGAAGATCTCGTGAAGGAAGTTTTAGGGCGCGAGTTGTCACCGTTCGATCGCAGCATCGATATGCACGTTAGTAACCTGCGCAAGAAGTTGGGCCACCAGTTGAACGGCATCGAACGAATCAAGACGATCCGCGGCGTAGGCTACATCTACGGCGTTCCCACAGAGAGACCCGAATGAAGATTTCCTTTCGCAGCCTTTACCTGAAAATTTTTATCTGGTTCTGGCTGGCCATGATCATAATTAACGTCGCGTTTTTTGCGGCTGTGGCGCTGACGCGTCCGACGCCGACGCGACGATCGTGGCGCGACCTCGCTCAAACTGGTCCAAACGCGCAAAAGGCTGCCGAGGCGTATGAACAGTCTGGATCTGCTGCACTGAATTCCGCGCTTCAGACGACGGAAAAGAATTCGGGTGTTAATGGGGTGTTGTTTACCGAGGGTGGCAGCGAACTTTCGGGACGTAACCTTCCAACGGGGGCCGCGGAGTTAGCGACAAGGTCCGCCGAGAGCCGTGATCTCGAATTCAACTTTGCTGGTCCAGGAACACTCATCGCGCGTCCTGTCGTCAGCGCAACGGGTCTACGTTACACGTACGTCGCGCATATTCCGCGTCCGCCGTTTCAAAGTCTCTGGCAGACGCAGGCGATCCGTTTATTGATCATCCTCGTTATCGGCGGCATCTTTTGTTACTGGCTGGCCCGTTATATCACCAAGCCTTTATTCAAACTTCGAACTACAACCAATCAACTCGCCGAAGGCGATCTCTCCGCGCGCGTTGGGACGAATCTCGCAAAGCGACGTGATGAAGTTGGTGAGCTGGGGCGTGATTTCAACACGATGGCTGAACGGCTCGAGTCGATGGTGAAAGCACAACAACGACTGCTCGGCGACATTTCGCACGAGCTTCGTTCGCCACTCGCACGTTTGGGTGTGGCGCTGGGTCTGGCGCGAAAGCGTTCCGGACCGGACGCGATGGGTGCACTTGATCGGATCGAGCGCGAGTCAGAACAGCTTAACGAAATGATCAGCCAGTTGCTGACGTTGACGCGACTCGAAAGTGGAACTGACGGTCGCAAACGCAGCGAAGTCGACCTCGCTACCCTCGTGCGCGAAGTTTCCGAGGATGCGGATTTCGAGGCGCGCAGTTTGAACCGCTCAGTGCAGGTGGTTGCAAGTGACAAATGTTCGATCAATGGCGTCGAGGATCTGCTGCGCAGCGCTGTCGAGAATGTGGTGCGTAACGCGGTGCGATTCACGCCGGAAGGAACGGCGGTCGAAGTCTCGCTGCGGAAACAAAACGGATCCGAAGACAACTTCGCCGTGATCAGCGTTCGTGACCGTGGCAACGGCGTCCCGGCCGAGTCGTTAGAGAAGATCTTTCGTCCGTTCTATCGCACGGAAGACGCGCGTGATCGTCAGAGTGGCGGCGGCACCGGACTTGGTTTGGCGATTACTGAACGCGCGGTGCGAATGCATGGCGGGACGGTCCAGGCTGCAAATTCACCCGAGGGTGGACTGGCGGTTGAGCTGCGATTCCATCTGCCGTCCTCAAATTGAGTCTCTTCCTTTGCGCCTTTGCGTCTTTGCGGGAGATAAGTTCGGAACCGTCGAAAAGGTATTCTTTGAAAGGCGCAAAGGCGCAAAGGAAGTTAAACCTCTTTAGGTCTTCTTCTGCGCCGCAAAGTCATCTCCACAAATCTCACCACCAGTATCCAGATCAACGCGGCAGCGAATCCCGCGATAACGTCCGTAGTGTGGTGTACTCCGAGATAGATCCGCGACAAACCGATCAGCACAAATGTGGTCGTACAAGCAATCCAAACCAAAATTCTGATCCGTCTTCTGTCGATCCGCGCGGTGATGATCGCGGCGAACGCACCAAAGAAACACGCACTGGTGAGCGAGTGCCCGCTTGGAAAGCTGTACGACTCCGGCGGCCACAAATCGAAGAATGGAACGGGCCGTGCTCGTTTGAATGCAAGTTTGAGCGTTATGTTCAGCAACGACGCTCCGATCATCGTTGCAGCCATGAGTTTTGCTTCGCGTCCCCACTTGCGAGATGCAAACCAGATGATCACCGCGCCAGTCGCGATCGTGAGAAAGAGCGTCGAGCCGAGAAACGAGATGCCGCGCATCGCGGTCGTCATTGCGGGTGACGCAATTTGATGGACCGCCTCGCGCGTAACTTCGTCAAATTGTCGCGTCTCGCCGTCGAGAACCTCATCTGCCAACCAGCCGAAAAACACGATTGTGCCGATTGCTGCGGCGAGGCCCAGCAACAGCGAAAGGCTGATGATCTCGAACAAACGCTTTTTGTTTGTCGTCATTGTCCGCAGTGGCTATAGTGTTGCATCCGTGTCCACGTCTGGATCAAGGCGAAAGTTTCTTAAGAGGATCGGAAGCGCCGCGGTTGTGAGCGCCCTGCCACGAATAGCGCCAGCCAGTCAGGCCAGCCAAGCGCCGTCGCGATCGGTTGTCGTATTTTGGGAGCCCGGCTTTCCCGAAATCCAGGGTCTTAAGATCACGCGCGACATTCTGCAACAATCGCTCGCTAGTTTTACAGTTCACTTTCTCTCCGAACAAGAACTAATTGCGCGTCTGAACAGCGATCGCTTCGATCTGTTTATCAACCCGTTTGGTTCTGCCTTTCCGAAACGCGCGTGGCCAGAGTTGTTGAAGTATTTGCGCGGCGATGGCAACTGGTTGAATCTTGGCGGCGTGCCGTTGTCGAGGCCCGTCGTCCGCAACGCCACGACTTGGCGCACCGAACCACACCAAACGACCTATCACAAACGCCTCGGCATCACGCAGTCGTTTCCCGTAAAAAACACCGGCGATCCTACTACTGAAGAAGTCTACGAACTTTATGTCCGCATGAGCTCGACCAACACGGAGCCAGACGAAGCGGGCAGCGATGGTCCACGCGAGGCGTATCTTTACCCATTAAAAGCCGTAGTTTATGGCGGGCCAGGACCAAAGGCCGCCTCGGTCATTTTTACTGGATCGAAGAACCGGAGAGATTCTTAGTAAAGACGTTACGGCTTACTGAGGTACGGCCGCATTACTGCGTACGCGCGATCGGCGGCTGAGCTGACGAGGCCGATTGTCGTCCGGAACTCGTTTGCATTCAGCCACGGATCTTTTAACTGCGCCATGACGATCAGATCGTCGTCTGAATCGATACAAATGCGCACGTAGTTGAGATCGTAAGAAAGCTTCATCAACTTTTGTAACGCGTCGGTCGATAGTTGCAGCTTCTGTTTCGGAACCACCACGGCGCCCATCGCAATCTGACTTGGTCCAGCACCGAGGATGATCCGGATCTCGCCCATCTCCTTCCCCTTCACGGTCAGAAACCAGGAGTTGGCTTGTACCTTGCGATACTCGTGGCCCGACTGTCGCAGGAATTCTTCGACGCGCGCTTCAAATGTTCCGGGTTGGGCCGGAGCGGGCTGTTGTGCGTAGGCGGCTGAGGTCAATAATAGAACTGCGAGAATCAGAAACGCGGATCGACTCCTCATATCTTCCTCCTTCGAGAGTTGATCCGCATCGTAACAGATTATTCGTTTCGAAGGGCCACAATCGGATCGACGCGTGTCGCGCGGCGCGCGGGAATGAGGCAAGCTAACAGCGCCACGCCAAGTAGTACGATCGATACCCCAGCGAACGTCAGTGGATCCGTCGGTGAGACGCCATGCAGCATGCTCGTCATGACGCGCGATAAAGAGAGCGCACCGATCAGACCGATGACGAGACCGATCAACGCCATGATCATTCCCTGACGCACGACGAGACGCAGAACGTCACCGCGTTTTGCGCCGAGGGCCATGCGAATGCCAATCTCGTGAGTCCGCCACGTCACTGAATAACTCATCACGCCGTAAAGTCCGACCGCGGCCAGCACGAGGGCAACGCCGGCGAATATACCGAGTAGCATCATGTTGAACCGGCGCGGCGCGACGGACGTTCCCAACAACTGTTCGAGAGTTTCAGTGCGCCAGATTATCTGGTCAGGATCGAAGGCCTTCACTTCAGCTCGCGCAGATTGTGTGAGTTGCGACCCGTCTTGCGAGTCGGTGCGAATTACTAGGTTCAGTCGGCGCTCGGGATTCTGCACATGTGACACGTACATTTCCGGTTCCGCCTCGGCATCAAGGCCGTTGCGTCGAATGTCTGCGACAACGCCGATGATTTCACGCGGAGTTTTAGTGGGACCGTCGAAGACAATTCGTCGTCCGATTGGTTCCTCGTCCGGAAAGTACCGTTTTACAAATGCTTCGCTGACAACGATGGCTTGAGGCGTGTTTGCCGTGTCGCTGTTGGCAAAGACACGCCCGCGTTGCACCGCGATATTCATAGTGCGGAAGTAATCCGAGCCAACGACGGTGTAATCCGCAACCGCCTCATTGCCGGGTTTGTATGGCTCGCGACCTTCGACCTGGAAACTTAGCTCTATATCCCGATCGGTGAGCGGCACGTTACTGACGACTGAAGCGTCGCGAACACCGGGAAGAGCTTTCATTCGTGAGATGAGCTGTTCGAAGGCCGCTGAGCGCTGTTCTGGGTTCGTGTATTTCGCTCTACTCAATGGAACATCGACTGCGAGCACGCCCTTTGGATCATAGCCCGCGTCCGTTTGTAGTAAGCGCCAGAAGCTGTTGATCAAGAGACCCGCACCGACGAGCAGCATCAACGACAATGCAACTTCTGACACGATCAATGCGCTTCGCATGCGACTACGTCCGCCATGCGAAACGCCGCGAGTGGCGTCTTTCAGCATGTTGCCCGGATCGGGTCTCGATGCGTGGAGCGCGGGAGCAAGGCCAAACACGATGCCGGTCAGCGTTGAAATAGCCAGCGTGAACAGCAGGACAGAGCGATCGAGACTGACGTGGCGAAGTCGCGGCACGTCTGCTGGTCCATAGGCGACGAGCAAATCCATGCCCCAGCTCGCGAGCAGCAAACCGAGAGCGCCGCCTGCCAGTGACAACAGCACACTTTCGGTAAGAAGTTGCGACGCGATTCGTGCGCGACTCGCGCCGAGTGCCATTCGAATCGCGACCTCCTTCTGTCGCGCAGCCGCGCGCGCGAGCAGCAGATTCGCAACGTTCGCACACGCAATCAACAGCACGAGACCCACCGCGCCGAGCATCACCAGCAACGCCGAGCGATAGTCGCGCGTGATGTCTTCGTGCATCGATACAGCGTTGAAGATGGTGTTTGTGTTTGAGATGGGCGATTGCTGTTCGATCTGGCGAGAAAGTAGATCGAGCTCTGCTTTCGCTTGGTCGAGTGTCAAGCCGGGTTTTAAGCGTGCGATTAGGGAAAGAATTCTTTGCGCGCGTTCTTCGCGCAGGTCTTTCGTCATGAAAGTCGCTGAAAAGATCGGCTCCCAAAAGTCCTGCTGCTCATCGCTTATGGGATACTGGAAACCCGCCGGAAGGACACCGACCACGGTGGTCTTGCCACCAATATTAACTTCACGACCGATGATGTTTGGATCGCCGCCGAAGCGTCGTTGCCACAGACTGTGACTCAACACGATGACCGACGGCGCGCCGGGCTTGTCTTCGTCGTGTGTGAAGACGCGGCCAAGTACCGGCTTCACACGGAGAAGTGGAAAGTAGTCGGCGCTAACAGCAGCTCCCAGCAAACGCTCCGGATCGCCACCTTCGGTGACGATCGTGCCTGTGCCCTGATGCGTGGCTACGTATTCCAGGGTCTTGGATTGTTTTTGGATGTCGACGAAGTCAGGAACCGAGAAACTGCCGCGTCCGTCGAGAGCTTGATCGCGTTGCTCGGCAGCGAGCATGACGAGTTGTTGCGGTTGTTCGAAAGGAAGCGGTTGCAGCAGTACCGTGTTAACGACGGAAAAGATTGCCGTGTTCGCACCGATGCCGAGTGCAATGGCGATGATCGCCACCGCCGTCAGGCTCGGCCGCTTCAGCAACATCCGCACGGAATAAACAAGGTTCTTCCAGAGGACGTCCATCGTGGTCCAACTCCTGTGTTATTCGATTGCTACAACTATCAAAGCAGCGTCGTCGCGAAATGTGCTGGCGCAGAATTCGCCAACTTCATTAAAGACGATCTCTTTCAGATCCTCTGCGCTTCGCTCCCGGTGATCGCTCAATAATTGCATCAAACGTTCTTCACCAAACTGCTCACCTGTCGCGTCGACCGCTTCGGTCAGACCGTCGGTGAAGAGCACGAGTCGATCGTCGCGCAGTAGTTCAATTTCGCCCTGCGCATAACATGAGTCTGGGAATGCTCCCAGCACACTGCCGCCGGTTTCGAGCCGTTCGCACCTACCGTTGCTCCGCATCAGCAGTGGCGGATTATGACCGGCATTCGTAAACGCGAGTTTGCGTTCAGGAATATTCACGACGCCATAGAACGCGGTGACAAACTTGTGCAGCGGAATGTTCGCGTAGAGCACGTCGTTCAACCGCTTACTGACATGCGCCGGCGAAAGAGACTGCGACGCCAACGACTTCAACGACGCCTGAAAATTCGCCATCAACAACGCGGCCGGCAAACTCTTACCGACGACGTCCGCGACGCATAACGCTGCATGATCTTCGTCGATGTTGAAAGCAGCAACGTAATCGCCGCCGACTGTTGTTGCTGGTTGCCATTGAATCGCGAGCTGAAGTCCGTCGATTGATGCTTCGGTGTTGGTTAGTAAGTTTTCCTGGAGTTCGCGTGCTTCGATGAGTTCGCGCATAAGTTGCGCTTCAGTTTTTCGATGATCCGCAAGTCGATCCATCACGTTTCGACGTGCGCGCGCATGCCTCACCTGCTTGCGCAATGTTTGCAGCAGGCGCGGGTTTTCCCAGGGCTTTTGTACGAAGTCGCGAACTCCACGACGCATCGCCTCAACGGCGAGATCAACGGTGGCCCAGGCAGTCATAACGACAATCGGGAGGGAGGGATCTAGTGCCTGGATGCGTGAGATGAGGTCGATGCCTTCGCGCCCGCTGGTGGTGTCGCGCGCGTAATTAAGATCGATTAGAACCACGTCAAACTGTGACCGCTCGATAGCCTCGAGCACTGCGGCGGGCGACGAGGCCGTCTCCGGCTCGTAACCATCGCTCTTCAAGAGCAGTCGCAGCGCCGTAAGGATGTCCGGCTCGTCGTCGGCGATGAGCGTACGCGGAAGCTGGGGAACGGATGTAGATGTAGCTTGAAGGGATACCACGTGAGCCACCGATGTTTCTTAGAAAAGTACGAAATCTTAATCGCGTATACGATTTTCCGCTTCTATAGAAACAAAGCGTGTGCCAACGTGAGTTCGTTGGGCTTTAACGTGTTTTGGACCGGCTTGAGTGGTTCTCTAATTTCAGAAATGAGACTAGACGATCCCATTTTCGATCTGTTTAGGTGGAATTACACGCGAGATTCGGCAGATTATTGCCGACGAAGACCACCTCGCCATCAGCGCCCCGAACTTCGGAAGAATATCTCTGCAACGGAAGCACGACTTCATGATAAAAATGCAAGCACCGTTCTAACCATTTCCCTTTTCTCGAGGATCTTTCGGATGTCCAAGTACCCTTCTTCAATCGTGCTTTTGTGCGTCTTTGCGGCTCAGCTATTCGCGCAAACATCAAGCGGCCCTGCCTCTGATTACAACACTATTTTCAAAACGGTTAAGTGGCGCTCAATCGGCCCTTTTCGAGGCGGACGATCGGTCGCCGGCACTGGGGTCGTTGGCGATTCCAAGACTTACTACATGGGCACGACCGGAGGCGGCCTCTGGAAGACTGATGACATGGGGATTAGTTGGCGCAACATCTCGGATGGTTACTTCAAGACCGGCTCGGTTGGCGCCATTGCTGTTGCAGAAAGCGATCCGAATGTCGTTTACGTCGGCATGGGGGAACATGCTGTGCGCGGTGTAATGACGCACCACGGGGACGGCGTTTACAAGTCTACCGATGCAGGAAAAACGTGGAAAAGAATTGGATTGGAATCCACTCAGCACATTGCGCGAATCGTCGTCGATCCTAAAGACCCGAACATAGTTTTCATCGCAGCTCAGGGCGCGCTGTATGGCAAATCGAAAGAAAGAGGTCTTTACAAGTCTGTCGACGGCGGAGCTACCTGGAAACACGTCTTGTATGTCGACGATAAGACCGGCGCGTCCGAATTGTCGATGGACATGACAAACACCCGGATTCTCTACGCCGCGATGTGGGAGCACGGCCGGCTTCCCTGGAAAGTGATTAGCGGCGGCCCGGGCAGCGGCCTTTACAAATCGACAGACAGCGGTGAGACGTGGGAAAAACTCAAAGAGGGATTGCCGGAAGAGATGGGCAAGATGGCAATCGCTGTTAGCCGATCCAATCCTGAAAAAGTTTACGCTCTGATAGAGAGTGATTCAGATAAAGAAGCAGGTGGATTGTTTGTTTCCAGTAATGGTGGCAAGAAGTGGAGCCGAATCACTAACGACCATCGCCTCGTCCAACGCGCGTGGTATTACATCGAACTCTTCATCGATCCGAAGAACGAAAACACCATTTACGTCTTAAGTGCACCAGCATTGCGTTCCACCGACGCCGGCAAAACATGGGAGACTTTGTCAGGCACTCACGGCGATTTCCACGATCTTTGGATTAACCCGGACAATCCAAGTAACTTCATAATCTCCAACGACGGCGGCGTGGCTATTACTTTCAACAGTGGGAAAACGTGGAGTGTGCAAAGCAACATGCCCACTGCACAGTTTTATCGCATCAACGTAGATAATCAGTTTCCGTACCGTATTTACGGCGGGCAGCAAGACAACACTTCAGTTTCGATCGCGAGTCGGGAATTAGGAGGCAGTGGGATCACCACCGCGAGTTGGACCTATTCCGCAGGGGGCGAGAGTGCTTTCGTCGCCTTCGATCCCGATAACCCAAAGTATGCGTTGGGAGGCAGTTACATGGGGACGATCGAGGTGCTGGACGTTGCTGCGAAAGCCGGAACGAACATCATGGCCGCCCCTATTCAGTATCTCGCAATGGACGCCAAAGACATGAAGTATCGTTTCAATTGGAACGCCCCCATCATCTGGAGCAAACACGAGCCCAGCACCTATTATCACGCCGCTCAATACGTCCTGAAGACAAGTGATATGGGCAAGTCGTGGAAAGAAATCTCGCCGGACCTGACACGCAATGAGAAGGAGAAACAAGGCAAAGGTGGTGGTCCATACACAAACGAAGCGGTTGGCGCGGAGAATTACGGAACACTGAGCTACATTTTGGAATCACCACACGAGAAAGGCGTTATCTGGACAGGCAGCGACGACGGTCTTGTCTATCTGACAAGAGATGGCGGTGCCAACTGGAAGAACGTTACGCCACGTGAATTGCCGGAATGCCTGGTCAACGCGATCGAAGTTTCGCCGCACGATAAAGCAACCGCCTATATCGCCACGACGCGTTACAAGTTCAACGATCACACGCCAGGTTTGTATAAAACCACTGATTACGGAAACACCTGGACCAGGATCACCAATGGTCTGCCTGCAAACGCGTTCACGCGAGTGGTGCGTGAGGACGATGGGCGCCGCGATCTCTTGTTTGCGGGAACGGAAATCGGCCTGTTTATTTCCTGGAACGGAGGCAAAGACTGGGCGCCATTTCAGTTGAACCTACCAATCACGCCTTTAACCGATCTACGGGTACACAAAGGTAACTTGATCGCTGCGACGTCGGGTCGTTCCTATTGGATTCTGGACGACTTGAATCTGCTGCGTCAGTACAAGCCGGACTTTTCGATCACTCTCTATCGGCCCGCTGGTACATACATCGCGAATGGTTCGAGCGAACTGGACGGAAGTGATGACGAGTTTAAAGGCGCGAACACATACAGAGGCGTCAATCCGCCAACTGGAGTGGTTTTGTATTACCAGCTTCCCGAACTAGCAAAAACCGACGAGATCATTATTGAGATCAAAGATTCGGCAGGAAATCTTGTCCGCAGTTTTTCCTCGAAAGCTGATGAGAAGTTTGTGAAATATGACGGCGGTCCAGGTGCGGCGCCTGTGCTGCCTAAAGCAAAAGGGTTGAACAGGTTTGTGTGGGACACGCGTTATTCAACGATGATCGGAGTACCGAACGTTCGAATTGAAGGCGGTTGGGCGGGCCATAAAGCCCCACCAGGAAAATACGTGATCACGTTGAAGACCCCGTCGCAGATACTGACAAGTGAAGCGGAGATCCTCGCGAACCCGCTTTACCCCACCACTCCCGCTCTCTACGCCGAGTACCATCAAACAATGCTCGGCATGGAGACCGAACTGACAACGATGCATCGCATGGTAAACAGTCTCTACGACAAACAGAAGCAACTGGATTCGCTGCTTAGTTCTTTACCCGCGAATGAAAAATACAGTGGGTTAAAGAAGGACGGCGATGCGTTGTTGAAGAAAATGAAAGCGTGGGATGAGGACATGGTCCAGCGAAAATCGAAAGCTTATGACGACGTCGAGAATTTTCCTAACAAGTTCACCGCGAATTACCTGTTTCTGATCAATCACACGGAAAGCGATCTTCCTCGGGTGAATCAGCCATCGTTGGACCGGCTGAAGGCGCTGAACGCGCAATGGTCCACGCTAAAGATCCGCGGGAATGAGTTGCTGGAACGTGACATTCCGGCGTTCAATAAACAGCTTTGGGACGCCGGACTCGGCGCGATTTGGATAGTCCGGTGAGCGGTTGCGTGTATCACTCGGCGCGGATCGCCACGAGGGGATCCACCTTCGTCGCCCGCCGAGCAGGAACGTAACAGGCCACCAAAGCCGCCAGCGACAGAAGCGCCGGAGTGACCATGAAAGTCAGGGGATCCGCGGCGCTGATGCCAAACAACAAGCTCGAAAACAGACGCGCGCAGAAGAAGGAAGCACCTAAACCAATCGCCAGTCCAACGGCAACCAGAATCGCGCCCTGTCCGATGACCAGTCGAAAAATGTCGCGATGACGAGCGCCTAAGGCCATGCGTACCCCGATCTCGTGGGTTCGTTGACTGACGAGATACGACAACAAGCTAAACAGACCACTGGCGGCAAGTGCCAACGCGAGCGAACCCAAAAGTCCAAGCAACCACATCGAGAAACGATCGGCGGCAACGGAACGAGAAACCAGCGTGTCCATGGTTCTAACATTGCTGATGGCTTGCGTCGGATCTATTTCTCTCACTTGATTCTTGATCGATTCGATCAGCAGATTCGGATCGGATGCAGTTCGCACCACCAGATTCATTGGCAGGTAGGTATTCTGCGCGTGTGGAATAAAAACTTCCGCGCGCGGTTCGACCTTCAAGCCGTAATACCTGATGCCGCTCGTGACGCCTACAACTTCGTACGCGTACTTGCCGCGATTGTAGTCAAGCATCAAACGCTTACCAACAGGGTTTTCGTTGGGCCACACCTTGTCGGCCATCTTCTTGTTCACCATTACGACAGCCACCGTATCCCGTCGATCCTGGTCAGTGAAATGGCGGCCTTGTAATAGTGAAATACCCATCGTGTTGAAGTAACCGGGCGTGGCCATGCGTACTGCAACTTTGTCGCCGTCGCCGACTGGTTCGGCATCACCCTCACGCCAGTATGGCCGTGTGAAGTCAACTCCAACGTCGCTCATGGGTAGAGTCGAGACGGCGGCAGCGGACGTCACGGAAGGAAGCGATTCGAGGCGCTCGATCAGTTGTCGATAGTATTCACCCGCTTTGCGGCCGTACTTCTCACCGTCGAGCGTGATGTGCATCGTTAGCAGGTTTTCGGAATTAAACCCTGGATCCACGGAAATCAGTTGAGCAAAGCTTCGCACGAACAAGCCTGCGCAAGTGACAAGGACCAGCGCGAGTGAGACCTCTGCGATCACGACTGAGTTTCGTAAGCGGTGATTCGAAAGTCTGCCCGTGAGACCTTTGGCGCCCGCGTCCTTGAGTGTGCTGAAGAGTTCAGCCTTCGAACTTCTCAGCGCAGGTAACAAACCAAACACAACAGCGGTTGTGATTGAAACTGCGAAGGCAAACAGAAGCACTCGTGCATCGATTGCGACTTCACTGATTCTCGGTGTGTCGGGTGGCGCTAACGAAAGCAGAAGATCGAGTCCCAACCAGGCGAGCCCGACGCCGACAACACCGCTACCGAATGCGAGCAAGAAACTTTCAGTGAGCTGTTGTCGGACCACGCGCGCGCGCGAAGCTCCGAGCGCCTGGCGTAATGCGAACTCTCGCTTGCGGGACGTCGCCTGGGCCAACACGAGACCGGCCACGTTCGCACACGCGAGCAAAAGCACCATGCCAACAGCGCCGAATAACACGAGCAGCGTCGCGCGGCTCGAACTCACCACTTCGTCGTGAAGCGGAATCGAGGTTGCTGTCCAACTGCGATTTGTTTCCGGAAACTTCTCCGCCAATCCTGCAAAGAACGAAGACAATCGCTGCTGCGTCTCTTCAGTGGTGGTGCCTGGTTTGATTCGGCCTACAGTGTGAAGGAAGCGCCAATCTCGAGGTGGTCCTTTCGGAAATCGTCGTGCGTTATAGGTGCCGGCGATGTCCCATGGCAACCATAAGTCCGTCCTCTTACTCGGAACGCTGAAACCTGCCGGCATCACACCGACAATTTCCCACTCGCTGCTGATGATCGTGATCTTCTTGCCAACGATCGACGGATCGGAACCGAAACGACGTTTCCAAAGACCATCGCTGATAACAACGAGTCGATCGCCGTTAAGAAAACGTCCCACTTCGAACGCAGCGCCACCGATCTCCTGCGGAAACGGTTGGCCCAGGGCCGGCTGTACGCCGAGCGTCTTAAAAAATTCGACCGATACTTGGGCCGTCGCTACCTGTTCGGCATCTTGCGGACTTTGAAGCGTCGTCGCTGTTTCATAGAAAGCTGTGACTGAATCGAACAGACCCTCTTGCTTCAGGTCGAGAAAATTACCTGGCGACACGCTGTTTCGTTCGACGGTTTTCGAGGGATTTGTTTCCTTAACGACGACTAACTTGTCTGGGTCGTCATAGGGCAACGGCGCCAACAGAACTGAATTCACAACAGAGAAGATCGCAGTGTTGGCGGCGATTCCGAGCGCAAGGATTAAGACGACAACGATGGTGAATCCAGGTTTGTGGATTAACCGTCGCAACGCATAGCGCA
>DASRPN010000159.1:0-46091 GCA_035646355.1 Pyrinomonadaceae bacterium
TATCGGGAAGAAAGACTTCGCCACTGCGAAAACTGAAACTGAAGCTTTCAAACGTGGAGCCGAGGCGGCGAAGAACGAGAACCAGATCAAACAGGCGCACGAACTGATAGGCATAACGGCGCTGGCCGAGAAGAACTACGATCAGGCAATCACCGAGTTGCTCCAGTCAAATCAGCAAAACCCGAACAATCTTTATCGTCTGGGCGAGGCATATCAGGGAAAGGGAGACGACGCGAAGGCGAAGGAGTCGTTTACGAAGGCGGCGAAGTTCAATTCGTTGCCGCAACTGAACTATGCTTTTGTTCGTGCTAAAGCTGAGAAGGCAATCGCGAGTTAAAGCTGACCGATCGTCCCTGGTCAGTTGTCCGTAGTCAGTTGTTCGTTGCAACTGACACGGACGAACTGACCACTGACAACTGACCTTGTTGTCTTAGTTCAACGTGAATCCCAGGATACCTTCGAGGATTGCTCCCAGGATGCTGGCGCCGCCGTTTGAGTAACGGCCGTATTGCGAACGGCTGTAGTAGCCGTCTTCGTAACCGCGGCGGAACCCTTCACGGAAGTAGTGCTGGTACTCGCTAAGGTCGACGTAATAACCGTCGTATCCGTAGCTCGCGTCCTGATAGCCGTACGCTTCCTGAGGATTGAAACCCCAACCGTCCTGCCTGTCGGCCTGTCCGGCCTGGTAGCCTTCGCGGTATCCATCGTTAACCGCACGTCGCAGCATCTCGGCACCATACTGGTTGGTGTTGTAGTCGCTGTTGCCGCGTCGATAGCGATAGTTGTACGGTCCGTAGTCGTTATAGCGCCACTGCTGCAAGCGCAATTGATCGCGCCGCAGTTGGTCGAGGTAGCGTTGCTGATAACGCAACTGCGCGATACGGCGTTGCTGCTCTAACAGACGCTGACGCTGCGAACTGTAGCTCTGGCGTCGCTGCCATTCCTGACGATAGCGCAAGTTGCGCTGCTCCTGCTCCCACCGCCAGTTACGACTACGCCCGTCGTTGTCACGGTCACGATCGAATCGACCATCGTTGTTGCGGTCCCGATCGCGGTCCCATCGACCGTCGTTGTTGCGGTTCCGATCGCGGTCCCATCGACCGTCGTTGCGATCGCGGTCGCCTTGTCGCTGACGCAGTTGTTCCTGCTGTTGACGCTGGCTCTGCTGTTCGCGTTGCTGCTGCCAACGCTCTTCGCGCTCGCGCGAATTTTGTATTTGCTGCTGACGCTGTTGTTCCCAACGTTGCTGCTGTTCGCGTGAACGGTTGATCTGTTCCTGACTGCGATTCTGTTGCTCCCAGCGTTGCTGGCGTTCGCGCGACTGCTCGACTTGCTGCTGTCGCTGCTGTTCCCAACGTTGCTGCCTTTCAGCGCTGTTCTGCTGTTGTTCCTGGCGTCGCTGCTCTGAACGCTGTGGCTGCTGGGCTTGCTGTTCGTTCCTGCGGCTCTCGCGTTCGTTGCGCCGCGTTTCGCGCTCCTGCTGGCGCTGCTCGCGCGATGCCTGGTTTTCCTGCCTCCGCTCGTCTCCCCGACCGCGTCTGCCTTGAGCATTCGCTAAATCACTTGCTCCGATCAGCGAGGCAGTTATCGCTAGAGACAACCCGATCTGTTTTACGTATCTCACTTCCTTCGTTTCCTTTCAGTACTGACAAGCGGAGAGAGGTCGACACTCAGAGTTCTCAGCAACCAGCGTTCCATGCTGATGCACCACGAAATTGCAAGAAAACCGCCAGAATCTGTGTATTTGTACGAAACGATATGAGTGCATCACTCACGATATGGGTTAGGAATGAGCCGCAAAACCGCTGTTTTCCTCATGGCATGGTCCTTGCCGAACTACAGTGAAACAAAAATGCAGGGGGCAAAATATGAAGAACCTAAAACTGTGGCCGCACCTCACCATCGTTGCGATCCTTGTCGCGGTGGTGGCGGGTGTTGGCGTAGCGTGGTGGATGAAAAGTGAACCCACAGCATCCGCCAAAGAAGTGCCGTATGCGGCGCGGATTCAGCGTGTCGACGGCGATGTCGCGCTAAGCAATACTCAGGATGCGAACGCCGCGAACGCAGGTAACGAGCAGTGGATCGCCGCGACAGCGAATCAACCGTTTTCTGTCGGCGACCGGATTTACACGCGCGAGAATTCGCGCGCGAGTGTCGCGTTTACGGGACGTAACTTCGCGCGGCTCAATCCAAACACTTCGCTTGACGTTCTCACGCTGAGCGACCAACGCACGCAGTTAGCGCTGCGTGATGGCTCAGCGGTGTTTGACATTGGTTACCTGGACGACGGGGATCTATTTGAAGTGGCCACTCCGTACGGTGCGGTCGACTTCGAACAACCCGGTCTCTACAACGTCGGCATCGATAACGGACAAGTGCTCGTTTCCGTCTTGAGTGGACTCGCGCAGGTGGTTGGTCTCGGCGGCAGCGGACAGATCAGCAAAGGTGAAATGCTCACGCTGCTCGGACAAACCGCAGCCGATGTTGTGTTGTCCCAGATCGACGGACGTGATGCGGGATACCTGGTCGACGATTATTACGGATATCAGTATCCGCAGTATTACGACGGCCGTTACCGCGATTACAACACCTACGTAAACGATCCTTATTACTTCGATCCGTATCGACGTAACGTCAGCTACCAGTATGTAAATTCATACGTCCCCGGCTTGTATGACCTTGACTACTACGGCGACTGGCACAACGTGAACGGCTATGGCCATGCGTGGTCGCCGCGCGTCGACGCGGGTTGGGCGCCGTATCATGATGGTTACTGGATGACGGACTACCCGTATGGTCCAACGTGGGTTTCACATGAACCGTGGGGCTATGCGCCGTATCACTATGGTCGTTGGGCGTTTGTCGGCGATCGATGGTACTGGGTGCCTGACAGTGTAAACACGGTACCGAGCTATTCACCTGCGCTGGTTTCGTTTATTCCGTTTGGTAATAACGATATCGGCTGGGTGGCGCTTGGACCGGGCGACACTTACGTGCCGCATTATTACAATGCCGGTTGGCAGCCGTACTACCTGACCAACGATAATCTATATATGCGTGGCGTAAATCTCGACGTGCCGGGCGCGGTACTGGTCGTGCCGGTTGACGACTTCGCACGCGGATTCGACTGGCGCAAGGCACGGAGGGCCGATCGCAACCTGTTGGCCGGAGTGAATCCGGTGCTTGATCCGTTGCTGCACACGCCGCTGCGTAATGCAGTTCTGAATTCAGCATGGGGTCGAGGCAAGAAAGACATTCCTCCCGGAATCGCGAAGAAGCTGGACGACACGGTGGTGGTTACGAGCACCGCACCGTTGGCGACAACGTTCCGGCCTGAATTGCGACGATCGTTACGCGTTGAAACCGTGTCCGATCGTGGCAAGGGTCAGAAGTTCAACGTGAAGGATGAACGAGGACGTGGAAACGGTCGAGCCGCGCAATCCGTGGAAAGACCTGCACAGGCTGAGCAGCGTCCCGCGGAAATCAATCGCGGCCAGGGTAAGGAACGCGGTCAGGGTCAGGAAAAACGCGAGGCTGCGCCACAGCGGCAGGTTGTTCAAGAGCCGCGCGTGAATCGTGGTCAAGAAAAACGGCAGGCCGCGCCACAGCGACAAGCGCCGCAACGGCAAGTTGTTCAAGAGCCCGCTCGTGTGAATCGCGGTCAGGAAAGACGCCAAGCCGCGCCACAGCGACAACCGGCTCCACAGCGGCAAGTTGTTCAAGAGCCCGCTCGTGTGAACCGCGGTCAGGAAAAACGACAGGCCGCGCAAGCTGAGCGTCCGGCGCGACAGCAGCAACAGCAGCAACCGAGGGGTGAACGCGTCGCTCAGCCACAACCGAAGGCTCAGCCTAAGGCGGAGAGACCGCAGCCTCAGCCGAAAGCCAAGGCTCCTGCAGAGGGGCAAGGTGCCGGTAAGGCCAAAGGCAAAAAACCGTAACCTCGTTGGGAACACGGATTGGACTAATATCTAATCCGTGTTTCCAATTTTTCTTCCTCAACTCACGTCATCTGTGATAAAAATTCGCGCACTTCTCCCCTATTAGCTCTTTATATCATTAGGTCCGACATTTCCCATCGGAAAGGCAGGTTCCCCCTGTGCAGTCCAACAGACGTGCGTTCCTCGGCAGCGTCAGCGCCGCTACTCTCGCCGCCGGCGTCATCGGCGTCGAGCCGTTACTCCAAAACGAAAGCTCGCAATTACAGGCTGCAACCGGCTCAAATCAACGCGCTAATCGATGCGCCAAATTACGCCGGGATGCGGCCACGACCGGTCTTCAGGCCACACCGCAAAACCTCCAGCATCCCGACAACAACGACGAAGAACTCTATCCAGACAAACTCGGCAGCTACTCAAAAGGATTGCCGCACAACAACGACGGAACAGTCGTCGCCAGTGCCTATGCCGCACTACTGACAGCGATCAACAGCGGCCGCCCCGCCGACTTCGACACGATTCCACTCGGTGGCACTGCCGGGCTAACCAATCCGCAAGCGGGTCTTGCGTTCGATATGGAAGGACCCGACGCACACGCGCTGGTGCAACCACCGGCGCCGGCTTTCGCAAGCCGCGCACAAGCCGCGGAGATTTCAGAAAACTACTGGATGGCCTTGCTACGAGACCTTCCCTACTCGCAGTATTCGGCAAATGTTATCGCCAATGCGGCTGCCGCGGATCTCACTTTGTATGGCAACGACTTCGACGGACCGAAAAACGGTGGCGCAGTTACGACATCCACGCTCTTTCGCGGCCTGACGCCGGGTGATCTGCTTGGACCATACCTCTCACAGTTCTTCTATCAGGACTGCAACTTCGGCGCGAACAAGCTCGAACAGAAGATCACCACCACCGCTCCCGGCATTAACTACATGACCGACTTCGACACCTGGCTCGCGGTCCAACGTGGCATCAGCCAACCGCCCGACGTGTTTGACCCAGTGCCGCGTTACATGCGTAACGGCCGCGACATCGGACAATGGGTTCACATCGACGTTCTGTTCCAGGGCTACTTTCATGCTTTCCTCGTTCTCGCCGGCGCCGGCGCGCCCTTTGACGACGGCAACCCGTACAACAACAACCCGAGCCAGATCGGCTTTGGCACGTTTGGTGGTCCACACATCGCGACGCTGCTGTGCGAAGTGTCGACGCGCGCTTTGAAAGCAGTTTGGTTTCAGAAGTGGTTTGTGCATCGCCGTTTGCGTCCTGAAGTCCAGGCTGAACGAGTGCATCGAACGCTCTTCGACGGAGCGAATTATCCGGTGCATCCGGAGATCCTGAATTCATTCTCCGATAACAACCGTCTCAAAGGATTCATGCCGGCTGGTAATGCCCTGCTGCCGATGGCGTTTCCGGAAGGATCGCCAACACATCCCGCGTTTGGCGCAGGACACGCCACAGTTGCCGGCGCGTGCGTCACGATTTTGAAGGCGTGGTTCAACGACGCCACCCGGCTGGTAGACATTGGCCTCGATCCGGTACAACCGACCGATGACGGTTTGAGCCTCGTTCCTTATCTTGGCGCGGATGCGGGCGATCTAACAGTCGGCGGCGAGCTAAATAAGATTGCCGCGAACGTCGCGCTGGGGAGAAACACTGCGGGTGTTCACTGGCGTTCAGATGCGACCGAGTCGCTAAAGCTCGGCGAGCAGATCGCGATCGGCATCCTGCGAGACCAGCGGGCTTGTTACAACGAGGTTTTCAATGGATTCAGTTTGACGAAGTTTGATGGCACGACGGTGACGGTCTAACACTCGATCACGGTCTGGCGCGAATTTCGATCACCGCAACCCCACCGGGCGCGACTAAAACCGTCAGAGGATCAGTCGGGTAAAGATGATCGTCTATCCAGTTGCTCGCGCCAAGAATTCTTCCGTTTCGTAAGCTCAACGTTACATTGACGTGCGAACGGCCGCTGTGATCGACCTCAGCCAAACCCTGCTGCGGCTTGAACACACCGTTGTTATTGATCAGCGTCACGACCCACCCGTTTGACGTGCGGTTAATCAGATACTCGACGTCGCCTGAAACCTTCACCGGCGTCGCTTCGGCGAAAAGATGGGCTAGCATGTGCGCCGCAAACGGCGTCATTCGTTCATCAACGCCCAGCAGATCGGGAACAGATGAAAAGATCACACTTCCCTTTCCGACTTTGTTCACCGTCACCAACGAATCACCGTTCGGCGCTGTCATCAATGCTGTCGCACCCTTGAGCTCTACCTTCTCGTACCGAAACATCTGTCCAGACAGATCCTGTCGCTCTTCATTGGACGCGAGACACCGCGCGCTATCAGCTTCACGTAACTCATTCGATAATCGAACGCCGAGCAACTGCGCAGGTACCCCTTTGATCTGTGCGGCATTCAGCACGACTGTCCCGCCGTTGCGTACGTAATCAGCGACCTTCTGCGTCCACTCCGCGGACCACTCAATTCTTCCGCCAACCACCACCGCGCGATACGCACCGAGAGCTGCGGAAGGACGGGGCGCGGAGAAGCGGCGATCCGGTGATCGGCCCGTCCCCGCGTCCCCCTGTCTCCCCGTCGCCCCTTCTCCCCGTCCCGCATTTTCATCGGTCGCCGTCAACACATCGAAAACGTCACCAAACACACCCGAAACAAACGCTTGCCTGTCGGCAGTCGCGGGTTCTCCCTCGACTACGAGCGCCGGATAGTACGCCGCTCCAAACAACTCGCGCAGCGCTCGATCGCCGCGATCGATCTGCGACACTTCAAACGGCCACTGCGGATAGTCTGTCATTTCAAACCCGTGCGCCGGATCAAGCAAGAACGCGATCGGTGTGTACGGTGTCCCGCGATCAGGATGCTTCTCCGCAAAGCGAACAAACTCGTCGGTGATTCGTCCCAGTGGATTGAGTTGAAACGGATGATCGCCCGGTCCAGGTTTGAAAAACTGGTCGTGCCCCTGTTCGAGATAGATTGCTGACGCGCCCGACATGTAATACAGAAAATAATTCTTGCGATACCACGACATCGATGGGCCCATCGTTGCGCCGTAACGCGAGTGATAAAAGTGGTCCGGGCCAGCGAAGTTTTGCGCGCGCGTGAACGTCGTCGCGGTGTCGCCAAAGTTCGGCGCGTGATAGTAAGCAAACGCGCCGCCAAACTGCCGCACCGCTCCGCGCGTGAACGCGATGCGCATGCCCGTCATCGGCATCACCGCGGCGGTTTCCATACCGAGCAACTTAACGCCCCAGTTCGTTAGCGCGTGCGCAAACGAGATGCTCGACGTCGATTGCGCGGGAATCAGCTTGTCCCACATTGGACCGGTCTCGGTATGAAACGTCTCGCGCCACTTGCGCGACAGCGCCTGCGAGTAGAAATCTTTGTGCGCGTCAAGTAATTGCCGGCGCGTCATCGCCGGCGAGATTTTCAGCTCCGCGGGCGCATAATCCCACACGTAACCGACACTCTCGCCCGATATCCATCCGAGAAACTGGTCCTTGAGCTCCCCGGTGAGCAATTGCCACGCTGCCTTCCCCTGCTCTGCATTCATGGTTGCACCGCCGTAGTTGATCAGGATTCCGAACGGCACTTTCGTTTCGCGCAGGTAACGAAGAAACGGACTTCCCTCTTTCAGGTATTCGGGAACGTTGTTGATGTAAATGACGGGAACGACGAGTTTCGACTGAAACAGCGGCACGTCGCGCGCGCCTTTGTACTTCGCGACAAACTCCTCGATCGGTTCGGCGTTGAATGGATAGAGCGGCCGTTCTTCAGCGGGTTTGTCCAGCAAGGGCCAGAACTCTTTCGCGATGTTCCACGGCAGGAGGAAATCGCGTCCTGCGACTTTCGGACGCAGCCATTGATCCGGAGCAGTCAGTGGTGCATCGCTGGTAAGCCACGAAGCGAGTGGCGTGCGCGAATCGGACCACGTGCGCAGATAACGTTGCGCGGCAAAGTCCGGTTTTTCCCGGCCCTTGGGTACGTAGTTGAAATCAGTAGTCAGTAGAAAACAGTCGACGTGTCTACGAGCGGTGGCGGCCTTTTCCACGTTGATGGAAACGCGAGCCGGTCCTTTCTTCAACGTCATGCCGACA
The DNA here is from genome assembly GCA_035646355.1 of Pyrinomonadaceae bacterium. Taxonomy (GTDB): domain Bacteria; phylum Acidobacteriota; class Blastocatellia; order Pyrinomonadales; family Pyrinomonadaceae; genus PSRF01. The sequence continues at coordinate 8,056 of DASRPN010000159.1, forward strand.
AAGTTCCAGGTGAACGTCCAACCCCAGTACAAGTTGGTTTCGTCATTCGCGTTGATGATGTCGCCCTCGCCAAACTCGCGCAGAGACGTCTGCCGCCCATCCTGCGCGATCGTGACCGTAAAGTGTTCGTTCTTCCTGGCCCAATCAGCGTAACGAACCCAGAGCCTGTACTCGCCGGCGCGTGGAATCTCAAGATCCTGGTAGATTGTCGCCTTCGTCTCGTCAGCACTCGCCGCCGCTGAGTTCCACTCACTCTCACCGCCCTGCGTCCACTCGGCCGATACACCGGGACCATTCATCCCCCAACCCGGGGCCTTGGCTCGTGGGAGGTTCAAATAAGACGGGTTGAGCGTCGGTGCGCCGAGCTTCCCGGTAGTGAAGCCGCGCATGTTTTCGGCTTCGTACCAGAGATATTCGTTTGGGGGTGCTTGCGTCACCGGGACGGGGGGACGGGGAGACGCGGGGACGCGGAGACGCGGCGACACGGGGACGGGCGGAGACAATGGGACATGGGGAGACCCGGCGACCCGAATAAAAGGATCTCTATGGATGAGAAGTGAAAAGACGCCGCAGAAGATGAGCGAAAGCACGACTCTAACTTTCAATCGATGCCTCTTTGATAAACACGTCGTAGTGGACGGATGGTCCAGTGATCTTTATTCATAATCATGTTAACCAGTTGAGCAAGAATCCTGTCGTACGTGTGGTCAAGATCCGTAGCTTCGGAACTGCTGATATAACGACAACGTGCTGCGAACTCTATCCAAACTCGTGTCTCCTCCGCTTCACCCTCGGAATCACTCATCTTACTAACAAAAGAGCCGGGTAACGACGTTTCCTCCAGGCCTCGCCGATGTTCGTGCAAACGGAGCGTGACGAACGCATCTGGTCTGTAAGTGAGTACCTTTCTTCTACCGGAAGGGACTTAGACAACTCGAATATCTTCATGGCCGCTCCATCGCAGCCTGGTACACGCGCAACTTCTTGTAACTTCGAATGTTAGCCAAGATCGTGAGGACCTCGATTCTTTGTGAGTATAAACCCGCTTCTAGGTGTTGATGATTATCGCCCTTTCACCGTCCGCATCTCCCCGTCTCCGTGTCTCCGCGTCTCCGCGTCTCCATTTCCCCCTGTCTACCCCAATGCTTCCAAACACTCCCCTAAAGTGCGTTGACGGCAAGTAAACATCGGAGTGTCGCGAAGGGTGTAGGAACTCGCTTTCGTTTCTCTCAGCTCCTGGACCAGATCCAGGAAGTCAGATGGATAATCGGTCTCAAAGGCGACGACAAATTCCTGATCGTCGAGACCAAACGAGTACGTCGTGTGAAGTTTGACTGAACGATACTTCGAACCAATGCGGATGTGTTCGTCCATCATCTCCTGTCGCTTTTCGCCAGGCTGCGAGTACCACTCTCGCGTTTTCACAAACGGATAGACGAAAAGATACTGCGACTTGCCGGGAATGATGTGCAGCCGATCTTCCACGTGTTCTGGATTGTCTTTGTCGATGTACATCGAACGCTTGGTCATCGACAGGAACGACTGCGACGGTTCGATGTACTTCGCCATCTCCGTTCCATTCAAACGCGATGTCATTTCCTGAATCGGTTCGAGGTCGTAGCCGATGCGCCAGATCATGAAATCGACGTTAGTGCGCAATCCGATTGTCGAATAGGAATGAATCAGGAGAGAGGATCGAAACTCTTCGACTGTCTTTACGAAAGCTTCGCGGGAACGTTGCTTGTCCGCATCCGAAAGCAACCGCCACTCCGGTCGCGCTTTGTAGAAAGTGAAATTGACGAACTGTCGGGGAAGCTTGGCTTTTTCTACTTCTACTTCTGCATGACTGGGGGCAAGACGAAGAGAACCACGAGTGGCATTACCTGGATCCTTATCGCTAACCATGTTGAGTTTACCTCTGAAAAAGACTGACCCTGGAAAGATGTGGCGATGCGAAGTCATTCTGCCCAGTCTGGTGGCCGATTGCAACCGGGGAAGAAAGCCTGGCCCTGGCGCGTCTATATAGCGCTCTATGCTAATCTGTGGTCTCAAAACAAAAAACGGAGAAACTGTCTAATGAAACTAATCTCGCTTGTGCTAACGTGTGCGGCGATTGCATTGCTTGGTATTGCTTGTACTGAAACTGCAACGCCGACAAACACCTCAACCGCGACCAAAACTGCTTCACCCGCAGCTGCAACATCCCCGGCGCCGGTAGACGCGACAGCCAGAGCGCAGACGAACTTCACGAAAAACTGCGAGGCCTGCCATGGTCCAAGCGGTGAAGGTGGAACGGTGACAGTTGAAGGCAAGCGGCTTCGAGTCCCGTCGCTGAAGGCCGCTCATGCAGTCAAGCACACTGACGACGAGTTGCTAAAGATCGTGACGAGCGGCGAAGAAGAGATGCCGGCGTTCAAAGACAAACTATCCGCCGAAGAAATAGCGGAACTAGTCGCCTTCGTACGGAAGAACTTCCAGGGCAAGTAATCACGCATTACACAGATTTATAGATCTGTGGTTAAATTAACCGTCATGCAGGCGTAGCTCAGTTGGATAGAGCGTCTGACTTCGAATCAGAAGGTCGCAGGTTCGAGCCCTGCCGCCTGTACCATTTTAGTTCCCCCGGATTATCCCAGATCCCATGCCAAACAAACTTGCCCTGCTCGGAATTCGTTACGACGAGAACTCGTCATTCACAAAAGGCGCCGCCGATGCCCCGCCGCAGGTTCGTGCCGCGCTTCGTTCCGACGCGTGGAACCTGTTCAGCGAGAACGGCACCGACCTGTCTGACGATTCGACCTTCTTTGACGCCGGCGACATCGAACCCGTCGCAGGCAGCAACATGCACACGCTGATCGAGAACTCGGTGCACACACTTATCGCCGACGGCCTCTCGCCGATCTCGCTTGGAGGCGATCATTCAGTCACGTATCCGATTGTTCGTGCGTTCGCGCAGAAGTATAAAGACCTGAGTATCCTTCACTTCGACGCGCATCCCGATCTCTACGATAACTACCAGGGCAATCGCAACTCGCACGCCAGTCCGTTTGCGCGCGTCATGGAAGACAAACTGGTGAAGCGACTGGTCCAGGTTGGAATTCGCACCTTCAACTCGCACCAGCGCGAACAAGTGAAGAAGTTTGGCGTGGAAGTAATAGAGATGCACCAGTTGCGCGACAATCTGCAACTCGTGTTTGACTCGCCGGTCTACATCTCATTCGACATCGATGCGCTGGATCCGGCGTTCGCGCCTGGCGTGTCGCATCGTGAACCGGGTGGGATGTCCACTCGCCAGGCAATCGACTTGATTCAACGCATGAAGGGGAAGGTGGTCGGCGCGGATATTGTGGAATTCAATCCGCGCATGGATCCGCTTCACATCACCGGGACTGTTTGCGCGAAGCTGTTGAAAGAGATCGCCGCGCGCATGCTTGAGTCTTAGCTTTTTCTTTCCGATAGCGGAACGTAATCTCTCGTGCCATGGCCGAGGTAAATTTGCCGCGGCCGCGCGATTTTCTGTTCCTCATCCTCAAGCAACTCGACCCACTGCGCCAGCCAGCCCGACGTGCGCGGGATCGCAAACATCACCGGAAACATGTCCACCGGGAAACGCATCGCCTGGTAAATGATTCCTGAATAGAAGTCGACGTTCGGATACAGCCGTCGTTTGACGAAGTACTCGTCTTCGAGCGCGATCCGTTCCAGCTCGAGAGCGATATCCAGCAAAGGATCTTTGCCTGTGACTTCGAACACTTCATACGCGACCTTCTTTATTATGCGTGCGCGCGGATCGTAGTTCTTGTAGACGCGATGACCGAAGCCCATCAAACGAAACTCGCCTGCTTTCACGCGGTCGATATACTCGGGAACCTTGTTGACTGACCCGATCTCTTTCAACATGCGCAACACCATCTCGTTAGCGCCGCCGTGCAGTGGACCATACAGCGCCGCCGCCGCTCCCGCGAGTGACGAAAACGGATCGGTGTGCGCGCTGCCGATGCTGCGCATCGCATTCGTACTACAGTTCTGTTCGTGATCCGCGTGCAGGATGTAAAGAACAGTGAGCGCCCGTTCCAAGACCGGATTTGGTTGATACTTCAGCTCCGTCGTCTTGAACATCATGTTGAGGAAGTTTCCTTCGTAACTCAGATCGTTGTCAGGATACGAATACTGCATGCCGATACGGTGACGAAACGCGAACGCCGCGATCGTCGGCACTTTCGCGATGAGCCTGTGGATCTGCTTCCAGCGTGACTCGACGTTAAAAATGTCTTTTGCGTCGGGATAGAAAGTCGAGAGCGCGCCGAGCGTAGCCTCAAACATGCCCATCGGGTGCGCGTTGTAATGAAAACCGTCGATCACCTTCTTGATGCTTTCGTTGATGAAGGTGTGATAGGTGATGTTTCTGGTCCACTCTTTGAGTTGCGATTCGTTCGGTAGTTCGCCGTGAAGCAGCAGGTAAGCAACTTCCAGGTACGTGCTTTTTTCCGCCAGTTGATCGATCGGGTAGCCGCGATACTCGAGAATTCCTTTGTCTCCATCTATGAAAGTGATGCGGCTCTTGCATGAAGCCGTATTCATGAATGCGGGGTCGTAAGTCATTAGACCAAAATCGTCATCAGCGACCTTGATCTGGCGCAAATCCATCGCGCGAATCGTGCCGTTCTCGATCGGCAGGTCATACTGTTTGCCGGTTCGATTATCAGTAATTGTTACGGTGTTCTGGCTCATGTGAGGAGATTAACGCCGCGGGAACAGGTATTCAAATTGCGAATTGCGGGACTGCGATTGCGGGATTGCATAATTTCGCATTCCCGCATTTTCGCATTTCGCAATTTCCTTACTTCATCTTGCGCGCTTCTTTAAGTTCTCGCTCCACTTGCTTACGCGCATCATTTGATTCGCGGTCGTTCAAACCGAGATCTTGCAACGTTTGTCCGAGACTTCTTCCTGACGCTAGTCCGTTGAGAATCGCGGTGCGGGTGATGTTTGGATGTCGGCTGCCAAGATTCTGCGACAGCCGAGTAGCTGAAACATAGTGACCAAACTTTAGATCCGGATTCGTTACCAACGCTGCCTGGTAGCCTGCACGTAGATCGTTTGCGTTCGTCTTCAGCGTTCGTGGAATGCCTGGGTGACCGCGAAGATCGTCGTCCGCGCGGCGCAGGTTGTCGTTAGCGCGACGGGCACGTGCAAGTCCTTCGTCGGATCGGCCCTTCGACTTAGTCGATGCATTGCTCAGTCCGTCATCCGAGCGTCCCTTGGAACGTTCTGACGCATTGCCCAGTCCACGATCGACGCCTGCTCCGGTCGGTGGTCCACCTCCGTTGCCGCTGCCACCCCCTCGACCGCCCCCTCCTCCTTTACCCTTGCCTTGCGCGAAGGCGCCGGTCGCAAGTACCAGCACAAGTAGGGACAAGAATCCCGCGTAAGTCGCTTTTTGAATGAATTTGCTCATGGCACGCTCCTTAATAGAATTCAGCTGAGGGACAAGAGGAGAGAGCAGATCAACTCTACTACAGCCGCCGTGCAGGAAGCGACTAGAAATTCAAAACACAATATTAGTGCAATGTTCTCTTACTTGACGCCGACGAGCTCGACGTCGAAAAGGAGCGTGGAATTGGGTGGAATTTTGGGAGGACGGCCCACGGGTCCGTAGGCGAGATCACTGGGAATCGTGAACTTCCGTTTTCCACCGACTTTCATCGTCATCAGACCTTCGTCCCAACCCTTAATCACAGCCCCAACGCCGAGACGAAATTCGGCCGGTATCCGGCCTTTGGTGCTGTCAAACTCCATTCCATTTTCAAGCGTGCCCTTGTAGAAGACGGAGACGGTCTGACCGGGCTTGGGACTTGGACCATCACCGACTTTCAGATCGACATATTTGAGTCCGGAATCAGTCGTCACTTCCGCTCCGGCAGGATTCGCGCGCCGCGTGATGACGTAGATCACCGCCGACCCGGCGACCAATAGGACCAGAGTGATCGCGCCAAGGCGAAGATACTGATTACGCGTGTTCTGCGCTTTGGCGGCTGGACTTGGAGGTGCGTTTGGATTGCGCGGTCGCTTCCGCGCCCGGTTGATTTTTCGATGACGACTCTGTGGCACGGAGCTTCTTATACAGATATTATGGCGTCCGTTCAAGTGAGGCCTATAAATGCCAATTGTCGCCGTTATTCCTGAACCAAACACTCCTGTCGAGCTGCGTGAAGTTGACGAGCCGGATCTCGAAAGTAATTCGGCGCTGCTCGAAGTCGAGTTGTCCGAGGTCTGCGGAACTGATGTTTATTTGCAACGCGGCCATCTCGCAGGGGTTCCGTATCCACTCGTCCCCGGTCACGTTTCAGTGGGCCGGTTGCAGAAGATTCGCGGCGAAGTGCTCGACATCGATGGCAAACCGTTTCGCGAAGGCGATCGTGTGACCTTTCTCGACGTCCATCGCACGTGCAATGCGTGTTGGTACTGCCTGGTCGCAAAAGCTTCGACTCGCTGCCCGCAGCGAAAAGTGTATGGCATCACCTACGGCCTCGATGACGGACTGTGTGGTGGTTGGGCCACTCACATTTATCTGAAACCCGGAACACGCTGCATCAGACTCGACGCTACGCCGGAAACATTTATGGCCGGCGGTTGTGCATTACCGACTTCGCTGCACGCAATTGAACGCGGCGACATCCGAATCGCCGATACAGTTCTCGTCCTTGGCTCCGGTCCTGTGGGCGTGAATGCTGTCCTCATGGCGCGAATGCGCGGTGCGTTGCGTGTGCTTTGTATCGGCGCACCGGAGGCTCGTCTCGACGCAGCAAAACAAGCGGGCGCCACAGGGACGTTGAACATCGAATCGCATAACGCCGACGAACGTTTAAGCTGGGTGCGCGAACGAACGAGTGGACGTGGCGCGGACGTGACGATCGAAGCGACCGGCGCGCCGGAAGCTGTCGCCCAAGCGATGCTCTTCACGCGCGATGCAGGCACCGTTGTCGTCGTGGGCCAGTACACAGACCACGGGGAGACTTCATTCAATCCTCATCTTGATCTAAACAAGAAGCATCTTGACGTGCGTGGGTGCTGGGGTTCCGACTTCTCTCACTTCTATCGAAGCGCGCAGCTCGCGTCAGAGAAGTCGGAAATGTGGGCAGGAATGAAACTGGATTCTTATGACTTGAAAGACGCTAACGAAGCGTTGGCCGCCGTCGCCGAAAGTCGCGTTCTGAAGGCGATCATTGACCCACAAAAGAGGTAACCACAGGAGGCACAAAAAACACAAAAGGCACAAAAACAAGAAAGACAGGAAGGGCCTACTCAATACATAAGAGGACTCGCGAATTAAACTAACAGCGCTACTCACCTGTTTCCAGTTTTTGTGCCTTTTGTGCTTTCTTGTGCCTTTGCGGTTCAAGGTCGCTCGCGTGGACCACCTGGGCCACCTCGACCTCGCCGTCCGCGCATCTCGTGACGCTCTTTTTGAAACTGTTGCCACTGCTCTGGTGTCAACACTTCCTGCAAACGCGTGTCTGCCTGCCGGCGAATCTCGTCAAACTTCGGTTCCGATTCACGACGAAGCGCTCGAACCTGCTCTCTCGTGTCGGTGAGTATCTCTTGGACCTTGGTCTTTTGATCGGCGTTGAGGTTCAGGCGTTCCGCCATTTGCTCGAATCGATCGCGCGATCTCGGACCACCCGCCACGCCTCGATACACATTGAGCGCGAGGATGCCGGCCGCAAAACCAAGCACGAAGATGATCAGAGCCGCACCGCGAACCTGCCACCTGTTCTTAGTATCGTTGTCCATGATTACCTCGCCTCGTCACCTTCTTCGTAAATCGTAGCGAGCACCTGCTCGTAAGTTAACTGTTCATCGGTCTGACCGAAGATCACGGCTTCCGCAGCATCAACCGACGCTAGCTGTTCAGTCACCGCTGTCGCTGGATCGGGAAGAACAAAAGTCATCACTGCGAGTGCGATCGTCGCCAGAGCCATCGAAGACACCAGCGCACTCGCGGACTTCCACAACCGCGCGAACGCAGGCACGGTTTCTGTTTTCTGCCGCTCTCTCAACGCTGCGAGCACCTTCGTGTGAAAAAAGGGCGACGGCTCGATCTTCACCTCGGCGCGCTGCTTAATAACCAATGCTGAAAGCTGTGCTGCTTCGAAGGCGGATTCGCACGTCGCGCAATTCTGCGTGTGTGCCTTCACCTCGTCGAGCTCTATCTGCGAGAGGCTCGCGAATGCCACGCTATCGATGACTTCAATGATGTGATGCTCTTTCATTTGCTCACCTGCTCACCTTTGATGACACGCTGTCGCGCGCGCCAGCTGGCTTACCTTTATAACTCAATAACTTCTCCATCGCTTCTCGAATCTTCTTCCGTGCGCGGAACGCCCTCACCTTTACCTTCGACTCCGACCACCCGGTCGCGGCAGCTACTTCCTTAATCGATGCGTTCTCACCATCGATCATCAGCAACGTCTGCTGATCTTCGCGAGATAACGTACCGAGTAATCGATCCGCCAGATCCGCGGCAACAATATTGTTTTCAATCGAATCATTTACTTCGCCGAGTTGCTGGTCCAGCCAGCCACTCTCGACGTTACTGAGATCGGAAACAGTCAACTCGGGCCTCCGTTTCGATCCCCTCACTATATTCAAACAAGTGTTGGTGGCGATTCGCGTCAACCAACCTTCCATCGATCCGCGTCCCTCGAAACTCCCGAGTTGCGTGAACGCTTTCAAAAAAACTTCCTGCGCCGCGTCTTCCACCTGGCTTCTTTCGCGAAAGAACCTGCTCGCGACGCTAAAAACTCTCGGACTAAACCGTCTTACTATTTCCGCAAAGGCAGACTCGTCGCCTCCCTGCGCTTGTCGCGCCAGGTCGAGTTCGGCGGCCTGTTCAATCCCACTCTCCAGATGCGGTCCTCAACGGAAGACGGCGGGTCATTGGTCATATATCATTTGTCATTTTCCCTGTGTCGTTTGCAGTTGCACAACCTGCTTCGGTAAACGCAAATGGCAAATGATAAATGTCAAATGACATATGACCAATGACCCGGTCCGTGGGGGAGACGCTTACTGCTCGTCTGGGCGTCCGCGCCTTTCGCCACGCTGAGCTTTCCGCTGTTCGCGTTTCTCTGCGCGCTGCGCTTTCGCCTGTTCCAACTGGGCTTTCTGCTCAGCTGTCAAAATGGAAAGCATCTCCTGATGAAGCTTGTTCCGCTCGCCCATCAGCTTGGCCTGGAGGCCAGCCATTTCCGTCAGTTTCTGAGTAGCCAGAGCTTCATTGAACGTACCGCCTTCGCTCGCCTGACGCAACTCCTGCCGTTTAGCGTGAAGCTGCTCGCGCAACGGCTTGTTCGTCTGTGCAAAGCTCTCGCGGATCTGTTTCATCTTTGCTTTCTGGTCGTCAGTGAGATTCAGGCCTCTGAAGAACCCGCCAGCGCGCATTCCTCTCATGCCTTTGTGATCACCTCGACGGCCACGCCATTCGCGACGTTGACCTTGTGTTTGATTGTTGTCCTGGGTGGTAACCGTCTGGGCAACAGCGATCGAGGCTGCTAAAGCAATGGCCGAGAGAGTAGCGATTGCAAGTGTCTTAAACCGTCCTGGTTTGTTCATTTCGATTTTCTTACTCCTAGTGTCCTTTTACTAATTCCAGGGGAGTGTCCCGACTGGTAAGACACCCGCTTTTTCGAATCGGTTACATGTGTAACCAAATTCATCAAACGGGTGTCTAGCACTTGATGAAACAAGCGCTTCTCTTAATTGCCCTTATATTCTTCTTTTCTGCCACCACTACCGCGCAGAGCGTGTCGGAACTTCAGCAAGCCGAAGTTGGAAAACTGACTAAATCCACGGATTTACTACGTCAGCTCGAGGCGGACGGCCTAATCGCACGCATCGAGCTCGAAAAAGCCGAACAAGAGCTAAGTGCTGCAAAGACACGAGTTGAAGAGACCCAAAAAGCCGAAGAACTCGCGAAGAAAGCAGACCAACTGGCGAAAGCCAATCCGGTTAAGTCATTCGTGAAACCGACGCTGATGCCGCTCAACAAAACGGCGACCGTGATGCGTTCAACCGCGGGAAGCTGGTCGCTCGGTAATCTGGGCATGGTGCAGCAGTTTTTCTCAAAGACATTCGGACGTGCACTACCGACCAGTACGATCGGTCAGAGTGCAACTCACAACCGTATGGGTTGGGATCACCGTCACGCAGTGGATGTTGGGCTTCATCCGGACAGCAACGAAGGAAGCGCGTTAATCAGCTATTTGCAGAACTCCGGAATTCCCTTTATCGCTTTCAGAGGCGCGATTCCGGGTGTTTCTACCGGCCCGCATATTCATATCGGCAGCCCGTCGCATCGTCTATAAAAATCAACGTTTTAACTGTAACCAACTGAGGCTGGACGGTGTCTGGCTTGTTGAGGTAGGAACCGAATGTCGACACAAACTTTCAAGAATCAACCGCTCGTCACTGGCCTGAGCACGGGTGTGAATACCGCGTTGCTACGACGTTTTTGGACCAGGTTGCTCGCGGGTAAAAAGAAACTCTTCATCGGCAGCGGAATGATGGCCGCGGTCATGCTCGCCGGCTTCTTTTTCTGGGGCAGCGATGCGAGCACGCCGCAATACATGACCGCGCGTGTAGATCGCGGCAACTTGCGCAATACGGTGACCGCGACTGGCGCACTGCAAGCTGTAACGACCGTACAGGTCGGCAGCCAGGCATCGGGATCTATCTCCGCGCTTTACGCTGACTTCAATTCAGTAGTTAAAAAAGGACAGGTCGTGGCGCAGCTCGATCCGTCAACCGCGAAAGCTCAGGTTGATCAGGCAAGAGCAAACCTTCAGCAGGCACAGGCGAGTTTGGCAAATGCCCGCGCCGCGGTGGTGAGTTCACGCGCTGGCGTGAGTGACGCGCAGGCGAGAGGTTTGGCCGCGCGATCGACAGTACAAAACAGTCAAGCCGGTGTTTCCGGCGCGCAGGCGAACGTCGCCGTGTTAAAGGCACAGCAGGACGACGCGCTTAGTTTGGTGAAACAACAGGAATCGTTACTTAAAGCGGGCGTGATCGCGCAGCGCGACTACGACGTAGCCGTGACCGCATACAAAACCGCGGAAGCAAGATACAACCAGGCCGTTTCGCAGTTGGACCAGGCGAAGCTCGCCGAGCAATCGGCTTCGAGCGCCGGTATCGCGCAATCGCAGGCGGCAGTAGTACAGTCGCAGGCGCAGGTGGAACAGTCGCAGGCACAGGTACAGCAAGCCGCCGCTCAAGTGCAGCAAGCACAGGCCGCACTAAGTTTGTCTGAAGTAAATCTCAGTCACACGACAATCACGTCGCCGATCGATGGCGTCGTCGTTTCGCGTGACGTGAACGTTGGTCAAACCGTGGCGGCCAGCTTGTCAGCGCCGACGCTTTTCACGATCGCGAATGACCTGACGCAGATGCAGGTGATCGCGAACATCGACCAGGCCGATATTGGTTTGGTTGAGCAGGCGAAATCAGTGAAGTTCACGGTCGACGCGTTTCCGGGTAAGGATTTCGACGGCAAGATTGCCGAGATGCGTTTGAATCCGGTGAACGTGCAGAACGTCGTTACTTACAACGTCGTGATTAACGTCGAGAATCCCGAGCAGAAGCTGAAGCCGGGGATGACGGCTAATCTGACGATCACGATCGACGAGCGCAATGATGTGTTGAAGGTTCCGAATTCAGCACTCCGGTTTACGCCGCAGGACGGTACGCGACAGCGCACTCGTAATGCGAGTGGAACGCAGGGAGAGGGCGGCCAGGGTCAGGGACAAGGCCAGAGACGTCAACGTCAGCAAGGCGACAATGCTGCTGCAGGTGGAAACGACGGAGACTCCGGTAGGCGAAATTCCGAGGGGCGGGGAAACTTCGCGCCGGCGTCAGCGCCAGTGCTCGCAGGTCAAACGCGCATCGTTTGGGTCATGGGCCAGAACGGCCAGCCTGAGCGTCGCCGGATTACTGTCGGACTCAGCGACGGTGCTGCGACTGAAGTGGTGGATGGAGATTTGAAGGAAGGCGAAATGGTCATTACCGGCCAGACAGTCTCCGGTTCGACTGCTTCTTCGCAGAATAACCAGTCGCGTCCGCCAGGATTTGGTAACGCGCCACGCGTGGGTGGTGGTGGCGGCAGCCGCGGAAGATAATGATTGGTGCTTGGTTCTTTGTACTTAGTTCTTGGTACTTAGTACTTGGAACTAGGGAGCGAAAACCAAGCACAAAGTACAAAGTTTAAAGCACAAAGATGAGCACAACGTTTACAACAATTCAGCCACAAGTCGAGCCGGCACTGCTCGCGCAAATGCCGGAATCGAGGCCAGTGATCCAGCTGGACCACATTCACAAGACCTACACGATGGGCGATGTGGATGTGCACGCGCTGCGTGGAGTATCACTGACCATTCGCGAAGGAGAGTTTGTGGCGATTATGGGTGCGTCGGGTTCGGGTAAGTCCACGACGATGAATATCATCGGTTGTTTGGACCGCCCAACGCGCGGCACTTACATCCTCGACGGCGAAGACGTGTCGCAAATGTCGAAAGACGAGCGCGCCGACATTCGCTGCCAGAAAATTGGTTTCGTGTTTCAGGGTTTTAACCTGCTTTCGCGCACATCGGCGCTTGAGAATGTTGAACTGCCGATGCTGTATCTAGGTGTTGATGCAGCGCAGCGTCGACAGCGGGCAACGGAGGCATTAGCTGCGGTTGGGCTCGCGGGGCGCGAGCAAAACCACCCGAATCAGTTATCGGGAGGTCAGCAGCAGCGTGTCGCCGTCGCCCGCTCCCTGGTTAACAATCCCGCGTTGATTCTGGCCGACGAGCCGACGGGTAATCTGGATTCGCGCACGTCGGTTGAAGTGATGGAAATCTTCCAGCGCTTGAATCGTGAACGCGACATTACCCTCGTGCTCGTTACGCATGAGCCGGACATCGCGCAGTACGCCGATCGCGTGATCGTATTTAAGGACGGAAAGATCAAGAGCGATTATAAAGTCGAAAATAAACGCGACGCTGCTGAGGAATTGAAGAACATGCCCGTCATCGACGACGAGGACGAGGAAGAAGATTACGAGTAACCAATGAACCTCTTAATGATCATTCGTGTTGCGTTTCGTGCTCTTGTTCGTAACAAGATGCGCGCGGCTTTGACGATGCTCGGAATCATCATCGGCGTTTCGGCGGTCATTGCGATGGTGAGCATTGGACAGGGCGCGTCGGCGTCTGTTCAGGCGCAGATCGACAGCATCGGCACGAACCTGCTCTTCGTCAGCGCGGGATCGCAGAACGTGGGCGGTGTGCGCAGTGGCACGGGCGATACTGGCAACAACGTCTTGACAGTTGACGATCTCGAGGCAATCAAACGCGAAGTGCCGAGTGTGTCGATGGTCACGCCGTCGGTGAACACGCGAGCGCAGCTTATTGCCGGCAACATGAACTGGAACACTTCGCTCCAGGGCGTCAGCGAACAATATCCCGACATCCGCAAGTGGTCGATTCAAAGCGGCGCATTCTTTACTGATTCCGACGTGCGAACCGCTGCGCGAGTGATCGTCATCGGCCAAACGTTGGCTGACACTCTTTACGCAGGCGGTGATCCGGTGGGCCAAACAATTCGCGTCTCGAATCTGCCGTTCCGTGTTGTTGGAGTTATGGCCGCGAAGGGACAGGATCCGCAAGGCCGCGATCAGGACGACATCGCGTTTGCGCCATACACGACTGTGCAGAAGAAAGTGCTTGGCCGCGATCGTGTTCAGATCGCTTACGTCTCTGCCATTTCACAGGACGCGACTTACACCGCGCAATCGCAGATCACCGAGTTGCTGCGCCAGCGTCACAAACTTACAGCAAGTGAGCCGGATGATTTTACGGTCCGCAACATGACGGACGTCGCAGAAGCCGCTAACGAAACGAGCCGTACGATGACGATCCTATTGGCGTGTATCGCCGGTGTTTCGTTGCTCGTCGGCGGGATTGGGATCATGAACATCATGCTCGTATCAGTCACCGAGCGTACGCGCGAGATCGGCATTCGCATGGCGATCGGTGCGCGTTCGTCGGCGGTTCGTAGTCAGTTTTTGATCGAGTCGATCGTGCTGAGTCTGACGGGTGGAACGATGGGCATCATTCTCGGCGTCGGCTTGTCGCTGGCGATACCGGCGATGCTGGGCTGGCCCACGCTTGTGTCGATGATGGCGATCGTCGGTTCGGTGATCTTCTCCGCGGCGGTAGGAATCTTCTTCGGCTACTACCCGGCGCGGAAAGCGGCGGCGTTAGATCCGATCGACGCACTGCGTTACGAGTAAACGGGTGGGCGGTGGCGCCATGCAAAGTGGAGTCCCGCCCATATTGAAAAGCTCACGACGTAACCAATCACAGTTGCAGCCAGATTGAACCTCGGATCGTTCGCGCCACCGAGAAAAACAGCAAGCAGCAACAGAACACCATGGACGATAGCAAACGTCCACATCGCGATCCGAAGCGGATCCAGTTTGGTCACTTTGCTTAAGACGAAAACGATCAAGTTGCCGATGACACCAGCTGTTACCAGCGCGTCAAGCACATAACCAAAAAGTAGAATCGAAGCGACCTCGTTTTTTCTGCCGTACGTCAGCAAAAGAAACGCGACGAGGATGATACCGATTGCTCCAAGCAATAGATTTCTATTCATGATCATGCCTTCCTTTCGTTCCTTCGCCGCACTCACAACAAGATCAAATAACGTCCATAACCAGAATCCGGGTAGTGATCGCCTGCTGGTTTCGTCGGCGTAAGAATCACGAAACACCTGAAGCATTTCACCCGCAAACCTCTGCCTGAACTCCGAGGGATAGGCCAGTAACAAGAAGCCGTAAAGTTTGTATGAGATGTTCATTAATCGGCTGGCCTCAAAAGTCTTTTGCTGGACTCTTGTCTGTGCAACCTCTGCGACTCTGTGGTTGTTTTCCTTAGCAAATGAATTAACCACAAAGGCGCAGAGAGCACAGAGAACTTTTAGGGCAAAGCGTCATTAACCTATGCGCCGCGTGCGGAAAGCAGTTTCTTCGCGCGCGCATTCTTAACCAATCTCTCGAGTCGCTCTGCTTCCGCGACCGCTACCCGATGCCCGAGGTTGGTGAGACGGTAATAACGTCGTCGCTCGTCGTCGAGCTCCGGATCGGGCCGTTCATCCATCTCCTCAATCAAGCCGTCGCCGAGCATTCTTTTGATCGATCCGTAGAGCGTGCCTGGACCAAGCCGCACTTTTCCGTCGCTGCGCTCGTCAACCTCGCGCATGATCTCGTAACCATGTCGTTCCTTGTCCGCCAGCGCCAGCAGGATGTGAAACATCGCCGGAGTCAGCGGCAACCACGCCTCGGGTTTCTCTTTCACGAAATCTATCGCCTCTCACTATATCGAGCAGCGATATACTAATGCGGATTTAAGACGGCGTCAAGAACTGTTTTAGTGAACTGTTTTCGTGTCTCACGTTTTTTACTCGCCTTCGGTTAACATGCGCGCCATGAACCTGCGTCGCCTGTTTCGCCGAACACTCGCTATTTCTCTGTTGCTGGTCCTGGTTGTTATTTCATCAGCCCAACGACGTCCACAGCCGGACACCGTAAGATCAAAGCGGCCGCGACTGGTCCTGCTAATCGTCGTGGACCAGTTTCGTTACGACTATCTCGACCGCTTCGACGATCTCTTTGTCGCCAACGGCTTGCGACGGTTGACGCGCGAGGGCGCGTCGTGGACGCAATCGAACTACGATCACTTCCCTACTTACACCGCGCCCGGTCACGGCACGATCATGACGGGTGCTTACCCGGCGGAGACGGGCATCGTGGGCAACGACTGGCCTGATCGCACCACCGGTAAACGCGTATCGAGCGTGTCAGACACACAGGAGAAACTGCTCGGCGGCAAACCGGACGATCAAGGGTCGAGCCCGCGCAAGTTGATGAGTTCGACCATTGGCGACGAACTGCGTTTAGTCACTAACGATCGGTCGAAAGTGATCGGCGTTTCGATTAAGGATCGTTCAGCTATTCTTCCTGCGGGCCGCAATGCGAATGCGGCGTACTGGTTCAGCGTCACGTCAGGCACAATGGTGTCCTCGACTTATTACTTCGATCAGCTTCCCGCCTGGGTCAACAACTTCAACAACCCACGTCCGGCAGATCAGTATTTCGGAAAAAAATGGGAACGTTTACTCTCCGAGAGCGAGTACATAAAACGGGCCGGGCCTGATTCGCCGACGTGGGAAACAGTTACTGCGGCAGGCGACACGAACTCGTTTCCGCACACGGTCACCGGCGGAGCGAGCACGCCCGGTCCAGCTTTCTACAGCGCCTTCGACCACTCGCCATTCAGTAACGAACTGATTCTCTCGTTCGCTCAACAGGCGATCTCAAACGAACAACTAGGTCAGGACGACGACACCGACGTGCTCACCGTCAGCTTTTCAGGAAACGACTACGTGGGCCATCGCTATGGTCCATATAGTCAGGAAGCAATGGACGTCGCGTTGCGCACCGATCGTCAGATCGCGACGCTACTTGATTTCGTCCAGGCCAAAGTTGGACTCGCGAACACGCTCATCGCGTTCACGGCCGATCACGGTGTGGCTCCGATTCCCGAGCACGCGGGCGCAATCGGTCTCGGCGGCGCACGAATCAAAACCACGGATCTTTTGAACGCACTCCGCGCTGCGATCAAAGCGAAATATAACCCCAACGTAACGTCACCTGATCCGACTGTAGATTACATTTACAAGTTCAACGACAACGGCGTGGCGCGCGATGGTTTCATGAACGGAAACATCTATTTCAACTACGCTGCGTTGGAGCGCGATAAAGTCAACGCCGAGGAGTTGGCGCAAGTGGTGGGTATGGCTGCGTTGACGGTGACGGGGGTCGCGCGATACTTCACACGAGCGCAACTGCTGCGTGGAGCAACGTCGATCACGGATCCGATCGAACGTCGCGTGCTGCATGGCTTTTATCCGTCGCGCAGTGGCGACGTCGTGCTCATTGCGGAACCGTTCAAGTATCTCGGCGATACCATCACAGCTACGCATGGCTCAGCATATTCTTACGACACGCATGTGCCGACGATCATCATGGGCGCTGGCGTGAATCCCGGTCGTTACCTCGAACCGGCAACTCCCGCGGACATCGCACCGACACTCGCGGCTCTTCTTAGGATCACTCAGCCCCCAAACGCAACCGGACGCGTGTTGATTGAAGCAATTAAGAAGTGATCATTTTCCATTTGTCATTTTCCATTTGTCATTTGCCATTTTCGGCAAATGGCGTGGAACGATTCTTTACCTCGCGCCTCTCGATCAATTGACAGATGACAAATGGAAAATGACAAATGGAAAATGATCACCGTTTGTAGTTTTTGGCGTAGTCAGGGACCGGAATGCCCTCTGGTAAACGCGGATCGTTTACTGGTTCACCGGCGCTGAGTTTTAAGGGAACAACGCCGGCCCACATCGTCAGACTGTAATCTTCTTCGTCGTCGAGTGGCGGGCCAGTGCGGATCTTCGCCGATGCCTCTTCGAGTGTTAACGACAGCACAGTCGTCTGTTTCATCTCCCACTCAGTCGGCTCGCGCACGTCGTTCCACCGTCCGCGAATGATGTGTTCGGAGAGCGCCACCAGCGCCGACATCTTCTCCTCCGGATCTTCAACGAGCATCGCACGTCCAAACACAACCACCGATCGATAGTTCATCGAATGATGAAAAGCTGATCGCGCCAGCACGAGACCGTCGAGCAGCGTCACTGTCACACACGCGTCGAGTCCACCTGCGAGCGTGCGCAACATGCGGCTCGCCTGCGAACCGTGAATGTAAAGCTTGTCGTCAACACGCGCGTAACCCGTCGGTATCACGATCGGATGCTCGTCAACTACAAAACCGATATGACAAATGAAACCTTCGTCCAGAATTCCGTAGACAGTTTCGCGCTCGAAGTGGCCGCGTTTCGGGAGACGTTTAAGTTTGGTGCGATCTGTTAGGGGAAATGTCATAATTGCGCCCAGACTACCACGAATTTCACTGATTAGGAGAACACCATGCGCTTTCGTTTCCCCTTTGTCGTCACTTGTTTGCTCGCTTGCGTCATCAACATCGCCGCGCAAAATGGCGCGCAACCGAAGTCACCGTTGGAAACGGCTTTTTCGCGACTCGAGTGGCGCAGCATCGGACCGGCGATCATGGGTGGACGCATCGCCGATGTTGAAGGCGTCCCGGGCGATCCTAACGTGGTCTATGTCGCGAGTGCTTCCGGCGGTTTGTGGAAAACGACGAATGGCGGTGTGCGGTGGACGCCGATCTTTGAACGCCAGGGAACGATCTCGATCGGCGACATCGCACTCGCGCCGAGTAATCCTGACGTGGTCTGGGTCGGCACCGGTGAGTCAAACACGCGCAACAGCGTGTCGTTCGGCGATGGTGTTTACAAGTCGAATGACGGCGGCAAGACGTGGCAGCACATGGGTCTCAAAGAATCCGAACGCATTTCGGCCATCGCGATTCATCCGCAGAATCCCGACATCGTTTACATCGGCGCGCTCGGACACGCGTTTGGTCCAAACGAAGAACGCGGTGTGTTCATGACCACCGACGGCGGCAAAACATGGACCAAGACGCTCTACATCGACAACCAGCACGGCGTCGCCGATCTCGACATTGATCTCACCAACCCAAACATTCTTTACGCCGGCATGTGGAGTTTTGAGCGCAAGCCCTGGACGCATCGCAGCGGCAGCGAAAAAGGCGGCGTGTACAAATCGATCGACGGCGGTCGCACGTGGAAAGAACTGGAGAATGGCTTGCCGAAACTTATGGGCCGCATCGGTATCCGCGTCGCGCCGAGTAATTCGAATGTCGTTTACGCGATCGTCGAAGCAAAAGACGGCACGCTTTATCGTTCGGACGATCGCGGCGAGACGTTTCGCAACGTCTCGAAGCAGGAGTCGATCGTCTCGCGCGGTTTCTATTACACGACCGTGCGTGTCGATCCAACTAACGAGAACCGCGTCTTCGCCGTGGCGTCGACGTTGTTCGTCTCGATCGACGGCGGCAAGACATTTCGTTCGATCACGAGCCGCAGTCACATCGACTTTCACGCACTCTGGATCGATCCGAAGAACCCGAAACGGATGTGGCACGGTCAGGACGGCGGAATCGGCGTCACCTACGACGGCGGCGAATCGTGGGAAGCAGTTTACAACATGCCGCTGGGTCAGTTTTACCAGGTCCACGCCGACAATCGACAGCCTTTCTACTACGTGATGGGCGGACTTCAGGACAACGGTTCATGGACCGGACCAAGCCGCACGCGCGAACCGGCCGGCATCATGAACGACGATTGGCGCATGGTCAGTTTCGGTGACGGCTTCTACGTCATCAATCATCCTGACAACCCGGACATTTATCTCTCCGAATCGCAGGGCGGCAACATCATTTGGACCGACTTCCGCACACGCGAGCAGCAACTCGTGAATCCGTGGGGCCGCGGCAGTGGTGGTGGACCAGCGGCGGGACAGAAGTTTCGCTGGAACTGGAACGCGCCCATCGTCTTTTCACCACACGACAAGACTACGGTTTATTTCGGCGGCAACGTTCTCTTCAAGACGCCTGACTTCGGCAAGACATGGGAACAGATCAGTCCGGATCTCACTACAAACAATCCGGAAAAACTGAAAGACGCCGGCGGACCGATTGCTATCGAGAACTCGACCGCCGAGTATCACTCGACGATTATCACAGTCGGCGAATCTCCAGTTCAAAAAGGACAGATCTGGGTCGGTACTGACGACGGTAACCTGCAAGTGACAACCGACGGCGGTAAGACCTGGGCCAATCTCGTCAAGAATGTTTCCGGTCTGCCAGCTAACTCGCCGGTTTCGCACGTCGAACCATCGCGGACGAATGCAAACACCGCCTACGTCTCCTTTGAGCGTCACATGTTCGATGACTTCCGCCCGTATATTTTTAAAACCACCGACGGCGGTAAGAATTGGACGAGCATCGCAGGCAATCTTCCCGCAAAGGCTTACGTGCAAATCGTTCGTGAAGATCCGAAGAACACGAATCTGATCTACGCCGGCACCGAGCTTGGTTTGTTTGCCACGTACGACAACGGTCGCAACTGGCTCCCACTCAATCTCAAGAATCTGCCGAACGTCGCGATTCACGACATCGTCGTGCATCCACGTGAGAATGATCTGATTCTCGCAACGCACGGGCGCAGCATCTGGATCTTCGACGATGCGACTGTGATTCAACAGATGACACCGCAGATTCTCGACAACAGTGCGCACCTGTTTTCCGTGCGTCCGGGTTTGCGGTTCGCCAGCACCTTCACGCGCTACGGCATCGGCGACAAAGTGTTCACCGGTCCAAATCCCGCCGCAGGCGCAACGATCACCTACTACCTCAAAGAGAAGCTCGACGACAAAGCTGAATTCAAGATGCAGGTGTTCGATCGCGATGGGAAGCTGGTGCAGGACATTGAGAAGCCGTCGCGAGAGAAAGGATTGAATCGCATTACGTGGAACCTGCGTTTCGGTGGTCCGGAAGTGCGCCGGCCGCCAACGCCGGAGCAAGTAGCCTTCGGCTTTGGACCGCGTGGTCCACTAGCGTTGCCGGGAACGTACACCTTGAAGATGACTGTCGGCGGTAAGGTCTACGAGCAGCCCGTGGAAGTCAGACTCGATCCCGGCGTCACCACGCCGATCTCTGAACTGCAAGAGTCGCTCGAGATGCAGATCAAGCTGCGCGACATGCAGACGGTGGTGAATACCTCCTTGCGTTTTCTCGACAGTATCAAGGAACAGCTCAAGCAAGCGCAGACTACCATGAAGAACCTCGCGAAAGAGCCCGACAAGGATTTGATGAAGGCGCTCGAGGATTACATTAAGGAAGTGGACGCGCTTCAGGACAAACTCGCGGCGCGCGAAGAGGGTCTCGGTTTCGCCGGAAAAGATCAGGTCGCGGACGACATCGGGAGTCTGTTCGTTGCTCTCGGTGGGAACTTTGGTCCAACACGCGGGCAGCGCGAATACTTCGCCGAGATCCAACCCGCGTATCGCACACGAATGGGCGACGTTAACAAGTTCCTGAGCCAAACATTGCCGCAGTGGAATGAAAAGCTGCGCGGCTGGAATGCGCCCACGCTGACGACACGAAAACCATTTGAGTTCTAAATCATGAAGAAAACGAAGCAAGCAGTAATACTTTTACTTTTTCTTTCGCTCGTGGTCTTCGCGCAGCGTCTTGTTTGATGGTTACCGGCCGTGGTCAGTGACGAAGATCTTCTGGGACGTGACGCCGCAAGATAAAAAGATCTTTGTGCACTACGACTACAAGGATTGGAAAGAGTATCCGATTCAAAACATTCCGTTTTCAAAGATTTAGCCACAAAAGGCACAAAAGGGCAGACTCAAAAGGCACAAAAAGGAACCTTGCCAACCTTGGTCGTCATTGCCAACCTTGGTCGTAATCCTTTTGTGCCTTTTCGTGGCTCTGTTTTGTGCCTTTTCGTGGCTACTGTTTCTGGCTCTAGTTACCTGCCGCGGCTGGCGCCACTGCTTTCTCAGCTTTCGTCAAACGGATGTTGCCGTTAATGCCTTTGGCGGTGATCGGGCTGCCACCGTTGCCGATGCGCGCCGAGTAATATCCGTGCTTGGGTTCGTCAACTGAAACCCCCGGCACATCGGAAACAACGCGGCCATTCATGCCCTTCGCCTCGAGGCTCGCGTTCACGTTCTCGGGCAACTGCAATTCGATATTGCCATTGATGCCCTTCAGCGTAATGCCATCCGAATCGAGCCGCGTAAATGCAACCTGAATGTTGCCGTTGACACCCGAGAAGCTTGCGGTACCGGCGGCACTCGCAATTTCCACTCGACCGTTGATGCCAGCCACTTCGACCGATCCATCAACCGAGCCGACGTTCACGTTGCCGTTTATGCCTTTGGTGTAGAGCGAAATTTGGCGAGGCAGTTTCAGTGTGACCTTTTCGTGCGCTTCCGAACCAAAGAACCGCGAGAACAAACCGGTGCTGCGCTTTTCGCTCTTGATGCTCAAGCGGTCCGCCGTGGCCTCTATGACGATCTGTCGCCGAGTTAAGGCGTCTTCGCTCGAAGCAATGCGCTCGATGTAAACCTCGGCGGTGCGAGTGTCGGAAGTTTCAATCTTCACCGACCCGTTTAGGCCAGCAAGTTCAACCTTAGCGCCGGGCGCAAGCTCATATTTCTCACGGATTTCCTTGCGCGTATCGCCTTGCTCGCTGGACGAGACGAATTCGCGTACCTCGCTACGGGTCGCCGCAGAACGCGCCACGATGCCGGCGATGCCCGCCAGCCCCACCAAAGCGACTAGAATCAATATGCGTTTCATAATCTGCCTCAAATTAGGAGTGAAAATTGACGTTCGGGGTCATTAACGATGAGCGCCGGAGATTTGTTTCGCCTGATTGCCCGTTTGAAAGGGCTTTTAGATTAGGTCATTCCGTGTTTCAATTCAAACTCCATGGCAGAGCGCGATGCGAGAGACCTCAAGGTGTTGCTGGTCGAGGACGTCGAGGATACGCGTCATTTCATGCGTCTCGCGCTGGAGGACCAGGGCTTTATCGTGTTTGAAGCCGAAGACGGTCACGCCGCCGTTGCCAGTGCTGTTCGCGAGACGCCCGACGTCATTCTCATGGACTTGAGCCTGCCGCGTATGGACGGTTTCGCGGCCGCAAAGCTGATGCGGCAGAGACGCGAACTCAAAAACGTCCCCATCATCGCCCTCACGGCCCATCAGGAAACTGGTTTTCGTACTGACGCAAAAGCCTCGGGCTTTGACGCGTACGTAACCAAACCCATCGACATCAATTGGCTCAAAGAACTGATCACCGGACTCATCTAAATGCACAGCTCCCAAATGGGCGGGCACGTAGGTATCACTCCCAAGACTATCGTTATCCGCGACATTGAAACCCTCGGCGAAATGCACGAGGTTGAAAATCTCCAGCGTGAGATCTGGGGTTCGTCGGACCTCGACGTGCTGCCCGCGCTCGTGTTGCGTCCGCAAAAAGAAGTTGGCGCGACTCTGATCGGCGCGTTCGCGGAAGACCGGATGGTTGGGTTTGTGTTTGGGTTTCCGGGAATACTGAACGGTGAAACGATCATTCATTCAGACATGCTGGGCGTGAGCAAGGAGTACCGCTCGCAGAATGTTGGTTACTTGTTGAAGCTGGCGCAGCGTTCTGCCGCACTGGCGCTGGGTGTAAGACGAATAACCTGGACGTTTGATCCGTTGCAGTCGCGCAACGCACATTTGAATTTCAACAAGCTGGGCGTCATCGCCGATCGTTACCTCGTCAATTACTACGGTGAGACTTCGAGCTTTCTGCACCGCGCGGGTACGGATCGTTTGTGGGTTTCGTGGTTCCTTGATCGTGAGCGTTTTGAATCTGGTATGCCGGAAGCGCCTGCGTTAGTACGCGTGGGCCAACATGGTGAGCCAGTTGTAGACACAGATAAAACGGATGAAAGCCAACTTGTAATCGAGATTCCGGGTGAACCGAATCCGGAACTTTGGCGCGAACCCACTCGCGCTGCTTTCACCGGCGCGCTCAACGCCGGTTACACCGTTGAGAATTTTTACGTCGTCGAAAGAGACGATCGAAAGGTCGGCGTTTATCTTTTGGTCAAACAATAGTCCTACGGTTCCGGAGTTGCACTTGGGCTTGGTGTTCGATTCGTTCTCCGCGGATTGTTCGCGATGATGTAGTCTCGCAGTCTCTGGGCCTCAGGGTATTCCGGCCTCTTCTTCAAAAACTCGTTGTACTCGATCGCCGCCAGGTTTTTGTGTCCGGCGAGGTTGTAGAGAGTGGCTAAACGCAGATGCGCGTTCGCCATGCCATTCGGATCCAGCTTTATCGCCGCGTTCAGATATTCGATTGCGACTGATCCTTTTTTCAGCGCAAGATAAGCCTCACCGAGAAAGTAGTTGGCTGTCGCTGACTTCGGGTCCGCTTTCAGTGCATCCTCGAGGATCTTAATCGCGCCTTCGTTGTTCTTTTGCGCGAGCCGCACACGCCCCAGGCTAACGAGCGATGTAACGCTGTCAGGTTTTAGTTCGATAGCTTTACCGTAGCTACTCTCTGCGCCGGCAAAATTCTTCTGAATGAAATAAACCATCCCTAACTCGTTCCACGCCTGAAAGTCTTTCGGGTCTGCCTCGAGGAGCGACCGGAGCGTTGCTGTGGCCTTAACCAAATCGTTTTTATTGATCTCCTTCAGCGCTCTCTCGTAAAGCTCGCGGTTTTGATTCGTGCGGGTGTAGGAGATCTGTGCCGGCACAATGCCAAGTTTGTTTCGCAGGGTTGTAGACCATTCCAACTCTATATCCTGTCTAATGGGCTCGAGTTTTTTCTGCGATATCAACATCGTCACACGCGCGATTTCGACGTTGTTGTATTCAACCGCCATGAGGTAGTTACCTTCGGGAACGTTGTAGAAACGATAGCGGCCACCCTTGGCAACGCGCTGACGTGCGAAGGCCTCATTTCCGCCCCGCGGATAAAGAATGAGATCGAAGAATGTGTTCGACAGCGCAGAGCCATCCAATTCGAACATCTGGAGATCGCCATACAGAGTGAAGATGCGACCTGACCCCACACCAAGCTGCGAAGACGGTTCTTGAAGTCTCGCAAAGACGGCGGTGTGAAGTACGACCACTGCTCCAATGAACAGGACGATCCGTTGTCGACGTGCCATAAATGGAAACCTCCGAGAGCGGTATAAAAACATACTCACCTTCTAGTCGCGTCGTAAAGGTCTGCCGGGGCGGCGGCCCGTGACGCTTCCGTCGGTCCAAACTTCCTCGCCGTTCACAAACACGCGTTTCACGCCTTCAGAGATTAACTGTGGGTCTCTAAACGTTGCTCGGTCGACGATTCGATCCGAATCAAACAACACTAGATCGGCTTTGAAGCCGGCACGGACCAACCCACGGTCGCGCAATTTGAATCGCTGAGCCGGAAGCGACGTCATCTTCCTGATCGCTTCACTCAGCGTTAGCCAGCGAAGCTCGCGAACGTATCGCCCAAGCACACGCGGATATGAGCCGGCACCGCGCGGATGGCGCGATCCGATACCGCCATCGCTGCTCACCATCACCCATGGTTGGCGATAGAAAACCTCAATGTCGCGCTCTTTCATTGTGTGACCGACAACTCCGGCGCCCCCATCGCGCACGATCTTCATGTAGAGTTCCACTGGAGTGATCTTTTCCTGTTTTGCGATCTGGTCCATCGTCTTGAACTCATACTCGGGATGTGCGCGGCAACTCACGATAGTGACATTCTCCGGCCCTCCGACGTCCGCCAACCCACGCGCAACGTCGATTGGATCCTCGTGACGTCCACTCGGAATCAGCACTCTAATCGTCGAGCTCCATGCGTCGTAAGGATAACAATCGGCAGTCACGTCCTGACCGCGTGATCGCGCTTTATTGATCAGAGTTACGACGTCCTTCGCTTTACCCCAAACTTTGACCGTTCCGAGTTTGATGTGCGAGATCTGAACCGGTATTCGCGCTTCGCGGCCAATCTGAATGGCCTCGGCGAGTGCTTCGAAACTCTTGTCTGCCTCGTCGCGAATGTGACTGATGTAAATTCCACCATAAGCGCCGGCTGCTTTGGCGAGCGTGATCACTTCTTCGGTAGTAGCAGGTTTACCGGTTTCGTATTCGAGTCCGGTCGAGAGGCCCATCGCACCTTCGCGCATCGCCTGCTCGACAAGCTCGCGCATCTTTTCGATCTCAGCAGCGCTTGCCTTTCGATTGGTGTCTTCACCCATCACACGCGATCTAACCGTTGCATGGCCCACAAACGTGAGCACGTTCAATGCGATTGGGTTCTTTTCCAGACTGGAAAGAAACTTACCCACCGGAAACGGCGAGCCACCGTCCTGACCGACGACGACAGTCGTAATGCCTTGCGAGACCTGTGACGCCGCTGAAGGCTCAGTCGCGAAGCCCCGATCAGAATGGTTATGCGCGTCGATGAAACCCGGCGCCACGACCAGACCACGCGCGTCGATCACGCGCGCATTCGCAGGAATTCGTACTCGGCCCCTCGAGCCTACCGCGACAATGGAATCACCTTCAATGACGACGACAGAGTTTCGTAATGGCGCGCGACCTGATCCATCGATCAGCGTCGCGCCAAGTAGCACGATTATGGCGAGATTCATAGGGTTCTATTAATCAGTGGTTTTGTTTGCGGGTGTTGGCAGTGATGTAGTCTCTGAGCTTCTTACTGTCAGGATGGTCAGGTTTCTTCTTTAGAAACTCTTGATACTCGATTGCCGCTTTGTCTTTAAGGCCGACCGCGTTGTAGAGCGTCGCAAGGCGCAGGTGCGCGTCCGCCTTCCCGATCGGATCAAGTTTGATTGCCTGATACAAATAGCCCACGGCTTTCGATCCTTTTTTGATCTGAAGATACGCCTCGCCTAGATAGTAGTTCGCGTCGGCTGAGGTTGCCTGGATCTCGACCGCGGCAGTGAGTGGTTCGATTGCGCCTTCGTAATTCTTGCGCATCACACGCAGACGGCCAAGGTTCATCTGACCGAGAAAGAATTTGGGTCGCTCGGTCACGCTTTTGACGTAGGCCTTCTCGCTCTCTTCGTAATTCTGTTTGAATAGATACACCGTCCCCAGTTCGGCCCAAGCCTGGAAGTCGTGCGGATCGGCAGCGACCAGTTCTTGCAAAGCGATGATCGAGTCGTCGTAACGTTTCTGGTCAGTCGCTT
Source organism: Pyrinomonadaceae bacterium (assembly GCA_035646355.1). GTDB lineage: Bacteria > Acidobacteriota > Blastocatellia > Pyrinomonadales > Pyrinomonadaceae > PSRF01. The sequence continues at coordinate 34,880 of DASRPN010000159.1, forward strand.
CTTTGGCTTTGACGAACAGTCTCTCGTTTTTCGCGGTGCGATTGTAGAAGTCAGCGGCGGAGATCGAACCTGGTTTCGGCCGGGCGCTAGGTTTCCACGCCAGATTCAGGTCCTGACGAACCCGCTCCTGGGCCGGACCCGCAAGAATCTCAACTCGCGTGCGTGCCACTTCCTCATGGTCCAGGAAAACGATCAGTTCATATTGCCCTGCGCTCAGGTTTATGAACTGATAGCGCCCGCCGGCATTAACGTACTGTCGTCCCGCCGGAGTGCCGCCTACGTTGTTGAGGACAACTTCGTAAACAAGAGGCTTCGAGCCGGGAGTCTTGCTCTCGTCTGCTACCAGCAGATCGCCGAATAGCGTGTATGAGCCGCCACCTATTCCCAATTGTGTTCTGCGGTCCGGAATTTGGGCTGACGCCGCAGAGACGGCAAGCAAGAGAACGATAAACGAAAGAAACGTTCGATACATGATGTGCCTCGCCAAGACTTCACAGATTTTGTACGCATAATACATCGAAAGGAAAAACGGGCTGAAGCCTTTGGAGCCTCAGCCCGTATTCTTGTTCATACCCAGGTGAAGCTCAGAAAGTGAAACGAGCTCCGATCTGCATTACCCGAGGTTGTCCCTGGATCGAAATGAAGTTCGACCAGTTGGTCGGGATCTGGTTGACGTTGGTGATCTGGTCCGGATCAAGCTGGAGACCAAAACCGCTGCGGCTGGTGTCGATATCGCCCATCCGCTGAGTGTTGGTCACGTTGAAGACCTCGAAACGAATCTGCAATTTCTGAGTTTCGCTCCAGGGCATGTCAAACGACTTGCTCAATCCCATGTCTAGATTGACGTAACCGGGTAGCCGGAGAACGTTTCGGTCTCCAGTTTCTCCCGCATACGCTCCTCGCCAGCTCCTGTAAGATTCGAGTAAACAATCTCCGAAGAGTTTCCCGCCGCGGGTCGGACACGTCTGCACAGGTCTGATACGAACGCCGCTGCTTTGGACGTTCCAGTTGGTGGCCCAACGTGCATCGTCGTATGGGCTGAACATCGGCAAGCCGGAGTTCCAGCGGAAGATGCCACTGAGTTGCCAACCCCCAAGCAAAGCGTGGGCGAACCCATTGGCGCCGGAGAAGAAGCGGCGCCCTCGTCCAAACGGCATTTCCCAAACGGCGTTGGCATTGATGATATGCCGAACGTCGAAGTCCGAATTGGCGTAGCTGTCTCCTTGCCGCAGTGGATTGAGAATGAACGCTCCACCGAACGCACCGCTGGTCTGAAGACCGGAGGCATCGTCCATCGAGTGTGACAGCGTATAGTTGAAGTCAGCCGTCAAACTACGACCAAGGCGCTGGCGGATGCTCAACGTACCTGCATGATAGTTTGACTTCGCAATGCTGCTGAACGCCGACAGGGCGCCGTACTGAGGATGGAAGAAGAGGTTTCTTCCAAGTCCGTCTTCGATGACGTCCTGCGTGTCAGTCCAGTCGTTGCCGTAGAAGTTCAGTGCCACCGCATAGACGGCCTGGGTCTGGGTGAGATTGTGTGTCGGAAACACGCCGCAGCAAAAACCGAAGTAGACCTCGTCCATTAATGCAGCGATGTTCGTCGGCAGTAGATTGGCAAAGAAAGGCAGTTGGGGAATCTGATCGATTGGCGTACCCGCGCGGCGGAAATCCTCGAGGATTTGGGCGGCGGAGTACCAATCCATGCCCGACTTCGGATCGAAGAGGTTGTTGAGTGCCATCACATCGCGTGAAGCGATGAGATTGCGGGCCAGCCGGCCGATGTAAGAAGTTTGAATGACGAGCCCCTTCGGCAACTCGCGTTCATAGGTGAGGTTCCACGAGTAGTTGATAGGCGCGACAAGGTCCGAATCGAGTGTCGACTCGATGCGTGCCTGTTGCAACGCCGGATCGGTACTGAACGGCTGCGTACGCGGGAAGCTGATGTTTCCCGGAATCGTGATGCGCGGCAACGTTCGGACATTCTGGTTGAAGCCTGTAAATAGCGGCGCCGGTCGAGTAGTCAGGTTGAACGTGTTGGCCGCAATAGTGTCGCTCGAGGAGAAACCGAGCGTGTTGTTCAAGTCGAAGCTGACGGCGAGCTGTTGGCCGTAGTAGTCGTTCGTGATGGCGACGCCGCCACGAAATACTGACTGGTTGTTCCTGCCGAACACTCTGCCAAGGAAACCGTTGCGGAATGAAGGCGACCAGGCAAAGGCCACGCGAGGCTGGAAGTTGTTCTTGTCCCACTTGTAGAGCGGGTCCGCGTTGTTTGCCGGGCCGGAGAGCACGAGCTGCAACGGTTGCACAAAGTTCTCACCGCGCCGCGCTGCTTCCTGCCGCAGGCGGAAGACTTCCGCTACCGGAATGTCCGTCCTGACTTCGAAACCGTTCGTCTCGTACACCGGACGGCTAATGCCGTAACGCAAGCCGTAAGTCAACGTGAAATGCGGGTTTATCTTCCAGGAGTCCTGAGCGTAAACATCATACTCCTGGGTCTTGAACTCGCGTTCACTGGGAACGCCCGGCTGTAGGAGTGTGCCGTCCGCATCGAACAGGAAGTTGCCGGAATACTGAGAAAACCTTCCGATGATCGCGGTGACTGCGTTTTGCACGCCAACGGGCGAACCCGCGATCGGGAACACCGCCCGAATCGGGTTCGAGATGCTGGCACCACCGCCGGAGTAGAACGACGGATTGGTGATCGCGCTATCGAAAGAGCCGGAAAACGAAATGCGCTGATTACTGATCAGGCGGATATTCGTGCCGAAACCGATGCTGTGGTTTCCTTTGACCCACGACACGTCGTCGGTAAAGTTCTGCACCGGCGTAATGCGCGTCAGCGTGCGACTGAAAGCAACCGGCGAGAAGACGAAGCGGAAGCTGATCGAGTTGTCAGCGGAATCACCTTGCTGGCTGAACGCTTCTCGCGTGTAGCCGTAGCGGAAGGTATTGATGAGGGTGTTTGATATCGTCCAGGTATGGCCCGCCGCGAAACCGGTCGGATGCGACCAGATGTTCGGCGCCGGACTGTCGGGGAACTGCTGTTCGCGCGCGAGCAGGTCGTAAATGATGTTCGCGCGGACGAACGCTTGTTGTTTCTCGTTCAGGTTGACGTCGAATCTCCCCGCGTGTGAATTTCGTTTAACCGGAATCGGCGCATTGAAGCGGAAGCCCGCGGTGTTGAACTGGTCACCGATTGAGAAATCATTGGCCGGATACTTCGCAGCAGCCTGGGCCAACGCCTGAATCGCGAGCGGGTTTGTTCCGACTGCCGGGAAGATCGAGGCTATGTTGGCCGGCGTCAAAGTGGTTACGCCGCCTGAAGGATTATTGAAACGAACCAGTCCCTGGCCCAAACTCGGGAGCGGGACGGTGCGAAGAGCGGACACTGACTGCGTAATGCGATCGCCTTCATAGCTGTAAAAGAAGAAGGCTTTGTCCCGCATCAATGGACCACCGAAGGCGCCGCCGAACGTATGCCGAATCAGCGACGGCCGGTCCACACCGGCGCGATTGTTGAAGAAGTTGTTTGCCGCGAACGCGGACGTGCGATAAAACTCGAATGCCGCGCCGTGCCATTCGTTAGTACCGCCTTTGGTTACGAGTGAGACCTGCGCGCCCGCCGATCGGCCCTGGTTCGCGTTCGGATTGGTGGTCGTCACGCGAAACTCTTCGATTGCTTCCGAGTTCAGACGCAACACGGTTGAATTAGATGGGGAGAGATTAGCGATGTCAGTGCCGTTTGCCGGATCCGAACCGATAATGGTGTTCGTCTGTGCTTCGTTGATGTCGACGCCGTCGAGCGTGATGTTCGCCTGGTCGGCACGCGAGCCGGCAACGTAACCATCTCGCGTGGTGGCCGTTTGCAGCGTGAGCAAGCTCGGCACATTGCGCGCTTCGAGCGGCAACTGAGTAATCTGTTTATTAACAAAAGTGGAACCCAGCGTTGCGTCATCTCGGTTCACCAGAAGCTCGGCAGAGGTGGCGGAAACAGTTACCGACTCAGCAATGTTTCCGACCTCCAGCGTCACATCTACGGACGTTGGGCTTGAAACAAGCGCGTGAATATCGGTAACCACGCCTTTCTTGAAGCCCGTTGCCTCAACTTCAACTTTATAGTCGCCCACCTGAATGGCCTCAAATGAAAAGAGGCCCTCAGAGCTGGTTGTGGTGTTGCGCTCGGCGCCGGTCCGCAGGCTAGTAAGCTTCACCGCCGCGCCTGAGACGAGATTGCCTTGTTGGTCTTTAACTGTCCCACGAACGATGGAAGTACCCTGCTGACTGAAAACCGGCAAGGCAAACAAGCCGATTAATAGAAGCGCACTCGCGAATCCGCTGGCACTTCCCAAGAAGATTCTGGTTTTCATGGAGTCCTCCGGTGCAAGTTTTTGATCGCTGCTACCGCCTCAGGTGGTGCGGCTCGACTGCGACGGCTGTTAACTCTGTCACGAATCCTAAAGATTAGGCGGATCAAACCGTGAATCACAGGTTTATTTGGATCAAATGCTTGCAGATACTATTCCGCGCAAACGGTTAGCGCTGACGATCATCAAACGCCCACGTTTTCTAACCCAACCCAGTATTCGACGGTTCCGTGGCCGTGCAGTATATCCAAATTTATGGGAGGGTCTACAGAAATTCGTATTTGGACGCGGTTTTTATCAAGTAAACAGTTAGGACTTCCTGGCCAAGCCTTCTGCGATGACCTCAGAGAGACGAGACATTAATAAATACGCGGGATTATCCACCGACCACATCGTTTCCGGCATATCGTCGCAAGAGATCGCCATCGCGATCTTCCCGTTCTTCGTGTAGAGAATCCCCACCGCACTTCTGAGCCGGTCGAGTGCGCCGTACTTGCTGGCCATCGGGACGTTCCAAAGAGAGCGTCCGATCGCGTTGCGGCCCTGCTCGCGTTTCATGAGGTCGATCATCTCTTTCGACGCGGCGGCACTGATGACCTCGCCGCGTTCCAGTTTCTCCATCACGAGGACCATCTCGCGCGGCGTCGCCATGCCGAGCCCGTACTTTTTGTTTTCCGGATCTTTTCCAGCAGCGCTCTCGCCACCGCTGCCGATGCGGCGCATGATCTTGATGTTCTTTAAGCCAAGCGACTCCATGCGCGCGTTCACGGCGTCCGTCGTCAGCACATCAAGAACAAGGTTTGTCGCAGTGTTGTCGCTGAGGATCATCATCAGGTTGACGGCGTCACGTAGCGTCAGACGCAAACCGTCGGACAGTTCGGTCAGGATGCCGGATCCGGAGACTTTCTTCCCTTTCGTCAGCACCACTTCGTCGGTCCACTTGATCTTCCCTTCGGCGACGCGCGCGTACGCTTCGATCATGACGGCGATCTTGATCGTGCTGGCGGTGCGAACACGGTCGTCGGGATTGAACGCGTAGGTTTCACCGGTGTCGAGGTTCTTGGCGAAGAGACTGACTTTGCCTTTGAACGAACCGACGAGTGTTTTGACGTCGTTGTCTAAAGATTTTTGCGCAGAAGCTGAAACACAGATTAAGAAAACAAGTAGGAGTGATTTTATTTTCATAGTTCGCCCAGGGCGAGCAGTAGTTCGGCGTTGAGAATTGCTGCGCCTGCGGCGCCGCGAATGGTGTTGTGACTGAGAACAACGAAGCGATAGTCGAGGACGGTATCGGGTTTGATTCTGCCGGCGGTGATCGTCATGCCTTTGCCGGCGTCGCGATCCAGCTTTGGTTGCGGTCGATTCTCTTCGTCACGAATGACGATCGGCTCGGCCGGAGCCGAATGTAGTCCAAGCTCCTGCGGTAACGAACGAAACGACGTTAACGCGTTGCGTACGTCGTTGAGCGATGGCTTGCGAGCGAACTTCACGCGCACGGCTGCCATGTGCCCATCCGCGACGTTCACGCGATGACACTGAGCGCTGACAGCCATTGGGGCGGGGTCGATCTTCGACTCGTTAAAGCGCCCGAGTATTTTGACGGTCTCGGTTTCTATCTTCTCTTCTTCGCCGCCAATAAACGGCAGAACGTTATCGATGATGTCGAGCGACGCAACGCCCGGATAACCCGCACCGGAAAGCGCTTGAAGCGTCGTGGCCACGCACGATTCCACACCAAAAGCCGCATGCAACGGAGCAAGCGCAAGCGCAATCATGATGGTGGAACAGTTTGGATTGGTAACTATGAAACCGCCCTTCGAATACTTGTTTCGTTGCAGCTTAAGCAATGCGATGTGCTCGTGGTTCACTTCCGGAATCAACAGCGGCACGTCTTCGTCCATGCGAAAAGCCGACGAGTTGCTGATGACGGGATAACCGGCGGCGGCAAAACTTCCTTCAGTTTCGCGCGCGATCTCGCCCGGTAAACTCGAAAACACGAGATCGCAATCGATTGGCGCCGCGGGCGCTTGAACGGGCAATGAGCGAACTGCGTCCGGCATGTCGCCAGCTAAGCGCCACGTACACGCTTCGCCAAAGGTTTTTCCTTGCGATCGGTCTGACGCGGCGACGGCTGTTACTTCAAATTGCGGGTGATCCACCAGCAGCTCAATGAAGCGCTGTCCGACCATTCCTGTCGCACCCAGAATTCCGACTCGATACTTACGGTTCATCGTAATTGCAAACCTCGCTTTATCCGCTGCACTCCTTCGCCGAGCGTGTCGTGATCCGCGCAGAACGACACTCGCAAAAAACCTTCACTCTCGCCGCCAAACGCCGCGCCTGGCACGGTGATCACGCCGGCTTCAAGCAACGCCTCCGCGACCTTCATCGATGGTCCAAACTTGCTGACGTCAATCATCGTGTAGAACGCGCCGTCGGGCGTCACCGCTTGTAATCCCAACTCTTCGCGGATCATTTTCAACAGGTGATCGCGTCGTGACCGGAACGTCCTGCGAAATCCTGCACGCGCATCCTCAGCTTCATCGCTCCACGACACGAGGGACGCTTTTTGGGAAACCGCCGAGGCGCATGTCGTTACATAACCATGTAACACAAGCGCAGCCTTTACAACATCTTCATCACCCGCGAGCCAACCCAGTCGCCAACCAGTCATGCTCATCGACTTCGACAGTCCGCTAATCACGATCGTGCGATTGTAAAACGACGACAACGATTCGGGTCGGTCAGTCGTGTAATAAAGATCGCGATAGATCTCGTCGCTGATTAGGTACGCGTCATGATCTCGCAAAGCGTCGGCAATGCTGACCAGATCGTCGCGCGATAGCGTGCGCCCTGTCGGGTTCGACGGGCTGATGCAAACGACAACTTTCGTTTTTGGCGTCAACGCGCGACGAAACTCGTTGGCATCGAATCCGAAATCTTGCTCGCGCGGCATGCGGTAAAACCGCGCAACGCCGCCGGCCATTTGCACGATTGTCGGATACGCAACGAACCCCGGATTCGGAAGTAACACTTCGTCGCCATCGTCGACGAGTGTCAACAGCGCGAGGTACAACGCCTCCTGCGATCCGGCGGTGATTAAAACGCGTTCCGAGTTCTCGTCGAGATACGGATAGTCGCCCGCGACTCTTTTTCGCAGCTCCGGCAAGCCCGCGTGTGACGTGTAACCATTCTGCTGGTCCGTGATGACGCGAACCGCAGCCTGGCGAATGACATCAGGTGTCGGCAAATCAGGTTCGCCCAAGCCGAGGTTGATGCTACCGGGGTGCGCGCGATCGAACACCTGCCGGATGACGCTCTTCTGAATCCCCTGTAGCCGTTTGGGTAGGGCGAAACTCTTCAACGCAAATAGTCCTCTAATTGCACGGACGATTCCGTCTTCTCATCACGATATTTGACGATCACGGCTGCATACAGCGAGAGTCCCCAGCTTCGGCCGCGCTCGTTATTTACTGCGCGTGCGCCCGGAACAACCACCGCGCCCGCCGGCACTTCGAGTGGTCCATCTGCGGATCGCTGATAGATCTCGCCGCGAACGAGATCGTAAACGGGCGTCGAGCCGGTCAACACAGTTCCCGAAGCAAGCACCGCCCGCTCGCGCACGATCGTGCCTTCGTAGACGCCGCAGTTTCCGCCGACGAGGACATCATCTTCGATGATCACCGGCACCGCGCCTACGGGTTCGAGCACGCCACCGATCTGCGCCGCCGCCGAAATGTGCACGCGTTTTCCGATCTGCGCGCACGAGCCTACGAGCGCGTGACTGTCGATCATTGTGCCCTCATCGACATAGGCGCCGGCATTCACAAACATCGGCGGCATACACACCACGCCGGGAGCGACATAGGCACCATCACGAATCGTGGATCCTCCCGGAACGATGCGAACGTTATCCTCAATCGTCGTCGGCCGAGCGGGATACGTGTCTTTATCGAAGAATTTGAAACTGTCGCCGGTGGACATATCGAGAAGCGAGCCCATGCGAAAGCCGAGCAACAGTCCCTGCTTGACCCACGAATTGACTATCCACTTGCCGCTCGCGTCTCTTTCCGCCGCACGGACTTCGCCGCGATTCAGTGCGCGTTTCAGTTCTTCGAAAACGGCACGATCAGCATCGGTGAATTCACTGCTTGATTTCGACGCAAGCGCCTCGATCTGTTCACGCAATGGCATGCGACGTTTCCTTCAACAGGCCCAGCTCATCCAAAACCTCTCGAAGGCGCGTGCGAGTCTTCTCCTGCACCGGCACGAGCGGCAAGCGCAAGTTCTCTTCGAGCAGTCCCATCAATGCCATTGCGGCCTTCACTGGTCCAGGGCTCGATTCGATGAAGTTGGCTTCCATCAGCGGCAGCAATCGATAATGAAGCTTGCGCGCATCGTCCCAATTGCCAGCGAGAGCAAGATCGTTTAGTTCGGACATCAACGCCGGTGCTTCGTTTGACGCCACCGAGATCAATCCTTCACCGCCAAGCGCGATCAAAGCGAGCGTCAACGAGTCGTCGCCCGAGATCACTCGAAAGCCTTCCGGACGGCTGCGCAAAATCTCCATGATCTGACTCAAATTTCCGGAAGCTTCTTTGACGGCAACTATGTTTTCAACATCGCGCGCCAGACGCAGCGTTGTTTCGGCAGCGATGTTTGACGAGGTGCGGCCGGGAACGTTGTAGATCACGACCGGAAGACCTTCGACCGCTTCGGCAATCGCACGGAAGTGTGCGTAGAGCCCTTCCTGCGTTGGCTTGTTGTAATAAGGTGCGACGGTCAACACGCCGTCCACACCGAGCCCGCGCGCAGCTTTTGAACGTTGAATCGTAACAGCCGTCGAATTACTTCCAGTGCCGGCGATCACTTTGGCACGCCCGCGAGCGACTTCGACTGTCGTGCGAATGACGAGCTTGTTTTCGTCCTCCGTCATCGTGACGCTCTCGCCGGTTGTGCCGCACGGCACGAGCACGCGCACGTTGCCCGCGATCTGATAGTCGATCAGTTCGCGCAAACGTTTCTCGTCAACCGAGCCATCAGCGGTGAAAGGAGTAACAAGGGCCGTCGCACAACCGCGCAGCCAGTCGAGTTGCAATGTCATGGTGACCTCCGTTTCAGAATTTCATCGATCAGTTCGGCAAACTCAAACGTCCCGGTTCGTCCAACGATCCAGTGCGCCGCCACCAACGCACCCGAAGCAAAGCCCTGACGCGAACGGGCGGTGTGCGTCAGCAGCACCTGGTCGGGCTCCGAATCAAAACCAACTCGATGTGTGCCGGGGATGTGACCTGCGCGCGTTGACGAAGTCGAAATGTTGCTCGCGAGATGTTCTGACATTATGTCGCGCAGCTTCAACGCCGTTCCGGAAGGCGCGTCTTTCTTGCGATTGTGATGGGCCTCCTCGATAAACGCTTCGTAACCTTCAACAGCGGCGAACAGACTTGCGGCGTGTTCGGTCAGTCGGTAGAAGAGATTCACTCCGATCGAGAAGTTAGCGCCGTAGACGAGTGCGCCGTTGTGTTCGGCGACGATCTGTTTCGCTTGCGATTCTTTATCTTTCCAACCCGTCGTGCCTTCGACGAGCGGCACCCCGGCACGCGCGCACGCTTCGATGTTCTTCAACACGGCATCACCAACGGAAAAATCGATCGCCGCATCGTGGCCGCGCAGTTTCTCCGCGAGTTGATCGATCGTGAGATCTTTATCGGCGCTTCTAATGACGGTGCCGATCTCGTCGCCGCGCTTACGCGCTTCGGCGGTGACCATATGGCCCATCGCACCGTTTCCGATCAAAGCCAGTTTCATGACTGGAGTTTATTTGCCAGTTCCACGTAAAGATCGACGGATCTTTCCAACTCGCGTTTCGAAATGCGTTCGTGGTCCGTGTGCGCGTCGAGAATCGATCCGGGACCAAGCAACAAAGCCTTCCCCCAATTCGACAGGTACGGAATATCCGTCGTAAAGCGTACGACGGTCTCTTCCAAACCGGTTATCGAAAGGAGTCGCACCGGATTATGCGCTGACTCATACTCAACGTCACCGCGCCCACCAATTGCTCGTTCTACGATTCTTTTGACGTGCTCTATATCGATCCCAAGACGAATTTGCAATTGCGCACGCGCATGATCGGGGATGACGTTCGGACGCGTGCCGCCTTCCAGAACGCCGATGTTGCACGTCGTAACACCGAAGAAACTGTGTTCGGGCCATTCAATCGCGCGAATATCCTGCAAAATATCAAGCAGCTTCTCAATTGCCGACTCGCCGAATTCGGGATAGGCCGAGTGACCAGCGCGGCCCGATGTTGTGACGATCAGTCGCACCGATCCTTTGGTTCCAATCGCGATTCGATTGTCGGTTGGTTCGCCGTTAATCAAATACCTGCACTCGCGCGCGAGCGGATGATCGTTCGCTGCCTTTGCGCCGTCGCTGCCGAGTTCTTCGTCGACTGTAAACAACAAGCCGACTTCGTTTGTCCCCGCTGCCCGCATTCGTTCCGCGGCGAAAATCTGCGCAGCGATAATTCCCTTCGCGTCGCACGATCCGCGGCCGTGAATATATTCGTCATCTTCACTCGCGGGAATGAACGGCGGCACGGTGTCCATGTGCGTCGAGAAGACGATGCGCGGCGGCTCCTCCGTCGTGGCAAGCACATTGAAACGGGTAGGACCAACTTTTTGCGCCTCTACTCGGTAACCCAAACCCTCGAGGTACGAGGCTAGAAACGTTCCCGCATCTCCCTCGTCGCCCGTGAGCGAAGGGATCTCAATTAACTGCCGAGTAAGATCGAATAGACTCATCCGCGTTTCTGTGTCCCAAAGAATTCGTCGTGCAGCCGTCTC
>DASRPN010000160.1:0-28837 GCA_035646355.1 Pyrinomonadaceae bacterium
GGTGTAGGTGTAGGTGTTGGCGTAGGCGTTACCCCACCACAAGGATCAACGGTTCCTTGTCCTATCCAGCCATTATTCCACCTATACCACTGCGAATCTGTGCCCAACACATAGACGATGTGATTGCAGTAAAGAATTTGAGAACCAACGCCGCCCGCTGCCTGGACACCGTTGCGCAAGATCGCTCCGTTAGCTGCACGAGTCCAAACAGCGCCGGTGCTATCGGTAATCTGAGTAGCTGGTGGAACGCGCGTGTTATTCGGAGACTCCTGTCCGGGAGTTGGCGTTGGCGTTGGACTGGGCGTTGGAGTCGGAGCGGGTGCCGAGCCTGATGTCGTGAAACTCCAGAGCGGACCATTAGCCGTCTTGTCAGCCATCGTCTTACCGACAATGCGCCAGAAATACGTTGTCCCGGGATTGAGTGTCATCGGCAGCGTGAACGTCTCGACGACTCCATCGTCAACCGAACCGGTATTGAGCAGTGGTTGGCCGCAACAGCCGCCGCTTTGAACCGTACTGGCATTCGAAACGAGCAGGGGTGGATTCGATGAAGTGCCGAAGTAAATATCGTACTTGTGCGCCCAACGGCCGCCTTCCCAACGCAGTGTAATCGTCGTCGATTGCTCGGTCGCTCCGTTTGTCGGCAATTGATTGACAGGATCTTCGGGAATACCCGGAACAAATGGTTCGTTCTCGGTGGCCGAGTTCCACTTTCGTTCAAACTGATCGACAAACCAGTTGAAGAAGAACGGTTTGGTGGTGAAGTAATTGTGCTCGTCCTGGAAATTTGACGACGGTCCCGTCCAATTCGACGACCCGAAGATCGTCATACCTTTCCCATAAAGCACCACTGACTTTTGGTGATTCAACCCCAGATGCTTGCGCATCTTGATCTGAACACCGGCCATGTACATCCGATCTATATTCCACGAGTCCCACTGTCGGGCGGGATTTCGATACTCGTTGGGTTCGTGTATGAGCCGCACGGGGACGCCGCGCTGAACCGCTGCAATCGTGTCATCGGCGTACCGCTGATTGGTAATGCGATACATGATGATGTCGATCTTCTGCATCTCCTGATTCATGTTGACCGCAGTGCGGTTGTAGAAATCTTGGCTGCCATCGGGGGTGAATGGAAAATTGAGCTCGGGGTTGATCGGGAAGGTTGGATACTTGCGGGTGAGCGGTCCGCTGATATTGGCGTAGTTGGAGTAGTTGACGGTGTCAGTCCAGAGATCGTCGTACTTCGTCTTGAAGCTGTCGATTATCGATTGGTCGTCGGTGAAATAAATTGCTTCGTCGATATAGTTTGAATAAGGCGTTGTAGGTACGAAGAAACTGGGGCCGAAATTAGCGCCGCTAAACTCGAGTCTGTTCTGACCGACAAATAGCAGCATTTTCCAGTGAAGGATGCCGCCCCCGTTCTTGTAGCGCATTGGGATGCCGGCGTCTTTAAAACTGTTCAGGATCTGTTCGTTGCCGGCGTTCGAGTTTCCGCGTGGGTCCACGAGAATTCGAACCGGAACTCCTGCCTGCCAACGGGCGATGATCTTGTTGGAAATCGAAGTGTCCTGGATGAACCAAAGCGCCATGTCGATTCCGACGGTCTCATTGTCGATCAACGTCCATATTGGTTGGCGGCAATCTTCGAAAGCGGTATCACACAGACGCTCCTGCGCCTGAGCCGGAGATGAAAGCAAGGCCAGGAGGATGAATGCTAACGCGACGAAGAACGATTTACTGCGCATAGAAAGAAAACAACCCTGAGATCGATTTGGAAACGTTCCGACCGCCAATCGGGGGCTGAGCCCTCGGAGCTATAAAAAACGAATTCAAGATTAATCGACGTTTATAGCAAAAATGGATCGCAACCCAGCTAGTAACGCGCAAAACCTTTTACTTTTGGCGCGCGCACGCTAAGCTCAGGCAACGAGGTCGATTGACGACTCCGATGCAAGGCGCGGGCCAACCGTTGAACGCCCCGTCCAAAATTTTTTCGTCAGATCGTGGACGGCCGATCCGAAAATGTTCCCGATCTCAGACTTGTATCTGGATCATAGACCCAATCGAGCAAAATTACCGCAAGAATAATGAAGTTTTCAGTAATTATTGCCACTTACAACAGGGCCGACGAGCTACCCAGAACACTCGAAAGCTTGAAGAAACTAAAGACAGACGAAGCTTGGGAAGTAATCGTCGTCGACAACAACTCTTCCGATAACACGCGCGAGGTCGTAGAAGGCGTCAAGTCGTTTCCCGTTCCCCTCCGGTATATCTTCGAAAAGGAACAAGGACGTTCCGCAGCGTTGAACGCGGGCATACGGGCTGCTCAAGGCCAGATTCTGGCAGTTACCGACGACGACGTCCGGGTCGATCCAAACTGGTTGATCAACTCCGAGCGCGCGCTGCGTGACTTGAACTGCGATTACGTGGGCGGAAAAGCGCTGCCCATCTGGTCCGGCAAACGGCCTGACTGGCTGCCGAACCGCGGCGGTAAGCATTGGGGCGTGATCGCGCTGCTCGATTACGGTCCTAAGCCGATGGAGTTTGGCGACCGGGTCCCATTAGGAGTAAACATGGTTTTCCGGCGTGACGCGTTTGAGCGGGCCGGGCTGTGGGACAACAGCATCGGTCGCAAAGCGGGGACTTTGCTGGGCCAGGAGGTCAGGGAATGGGCGCAGCGGGCGCGTGCTGCGGGTTTGCGTGGGTTCTACTCGCCCGATCTCGTCGTTCATCACGTGATTCCCGAAGACCGTTTGACCAAGAAATACTTTCGACGTTGGTTTTACTGGCACGGGATCAGCCGGGCGATTCTTTACCAAAATAATCGTCTCGACATGGAGTCACCGGAGAGCACGGCGCTTGATTTTTCAACCGTTCCGCATGTCGCGGGAGTGCCGCGGTATCTATACCGAACGTGTCTGAGCAAGTTTGTTTCGATGTGGACGGCCTTGGCCCGAAGAGACGCGATTCGGCATTTTGAAGACGAACTATGGTTGTGGTTCTTCGCGGGCATCGTGAGCCAGCGTTGGAAGGATAGCCACAAAAAGGCACAAAAGGCACAAGAGGCACAAGACAAAAAAGGCATTACAACAACGGGATGAGTAGCTTTCACCCTTCTTGAATCGTTCTTGTGCCTTTTGTGTCTTTTGTGGCTTCTTGTGTAACCCTTTTTCGTGATTAAAGACCAAAGCCAAACAAAGCTGATCTTCCAAAACGTTTCGGTGAACTACCTGGTTACCGGAACGGAGCTGTTGATCGGCATCTTCATGCTGCCATTCAACGTGGCGCATCTGGGTCAAGCTGCGTACGGCTTATGGGTACTGGTCGCGTCGATCACCGTGTACTTTTCGATGTTCGATCTGGGGTACGGCGTCGCCCAGGTGCGATTTGCGGCGAAGTACCGGGCGCAGGGTGACGTCAAGGCACTGAACGAGATCACCAGCACGATGTTCTGCGTCTTCAGCGGCATTGGTTTGCTGACGTTTCTCGTTGCCGGTGTGATCGCGCTGAACCTCGACAGCTTTTTTGAGTTGACGCCGGCTCAAGTGCGCACCGGACAGATCGTACTGCTCTTCATCAGTGCGTACGTTGCGTTGGGATTTCCTGTCAGTGTTTTCGGCGGCATCGTCAACGGATTTCAAAGACAGTATATGAACGGCGCGGTCGCGTTTGTGACGGCCATTGTCGTTGCGCTCGTAAACGTCGCTGTGTTGTTGTCCGGTTACGGTCTGGCGGAACTGGTCGCCGCAACGACCGGCGTGCGCATCCTCAGCTATCTCGCGTATGCGCTGAACGCTTACCGTGTTTTTCCGTCCCTCAGCATCCGGCCACGATTTTTCAACCGGGACCGGCTTCGCGAGATCACAGGATTCAGCGTCTTCATTCTGATCATCGATCTGGCAAACAAGCTGAACTACTCAACCGACACGATCGTCATCGGCGCGTTTATGGGTACCGCTGCGGTCGCCGTCTGGGCGGTGGCCCAACGATTAATCGAGATCGTCCAGCGCATCACCGATCAACTGAACGCAGCGCTGTTTCCGGTAGTAGTCGATAGTTCGACTGTCGAACAAGTCGACAAGCTGCGAAAGATTCTGATTCAGGGGACGCGGTTGTCGCTGGCGATGGTGGTCCCGCTGGCAACGGTGCTCGGATTGACGGCGCGGCCGCTGGTTAACTTGTGGGTGGGGCCCAATTTCGAGGGCAGTGTCAACGTTATCCACCTTCTGAGTATCGTCGTGGCCTTGCGGGTCGGCAGTGCGACTTCGACAGTGATTTTGAAGGGATCGGGGCTGCATAAGATCCTCGCCTTTTCGAACCTGGGGATGGCAATCAGCAACCTGGTGTTGAGTGTTGTGCTGGTGCGCTGGTACGGTTTGATCGGCGTCGCCATCGGAACATTGATACCAATGGTCGTATTTTCAATGTTTGTGGTGTTCCCGGCGGCGTGCCGGCGCGTGGAGCTTTCGCGTTGGACTGTGATTCGTCAGAGTATTTGGCCGGCGGCCTGGCCTGCGATCGTAATGGCCGGGTTCATCGTGCTGGCGCGGCAGCAGGGCGGCGCTTCCTGGTCGTGGATGATGGTCCAGGCGCTTCTGGCTGCGGGAATCTATGCGGCCTTGTTTTTGCTGTTCGCCATCAGCCGGAACGAACGGGATTGGTATTTTAATAAAGTGAAGGAAGTGTTTAGGCGAGGCTCGGTTCCCAGCACACCGGCGGCGAACGAGCTCAGCCAGCCGTCATGAAAGCAATCATACTCGCAGCAGGAAAAGGTACCCGGCTCGACGGCGCGGCCGTAAAACCGAAGTGTCTGGTGGATGTCGGCGGCTCGACGCTGTTGCACCGGCAGATCGACACGCTCCGGAGTTTGGACGTCACAAAGATCGTGGTTGTGGTTGGTTTCGGTGCGGACAGCATTCGCGAAGAATGCGACGACGAGATCAGTTTCGTGGAGAACGTAAAGTTCGCCGAGACTAGCAGCCTGTACTCGTTGTGGCTGGCGCGCGAACACATGGGGGACGGTTTCGTCGTGCTCAATTCCGACGTGCTTTTCCATCCGCAGATGCTTGCCGATCTGCTTGAATCCAACCACCCTGACGCGTTGTTGATATCCGATGTAGATCCAAATCCACTCGGCGACGAAGAGATGAAGATCAAAGTCAGGGACCAACTCGTCGTCGACATTTCGAAAGAGATCGATCCGCTCGACGCCGATGGCGAAAACGTCGGCATTGTGAAGTTCGGCGCGGCGGGAGCGAAAGTTTTAGTGCAATACATGAACGAGTTGATAGCCAATGGCGCTAAAAAAGAGTGGGCACCGCGCGCTTTTCTAGAGTATGCGCGACATCATCCGCTGCGTGCGTTGAGCACGGGTGGTTTACCCTGGATCGAGATTGATTTTCCGCAAGACTACCAACGCGCGGTGAGCGAGATCTTCCCGCAGATCGAATCGCAGCTGCAGCACGTTCGATGAGCCTTAAGCGCGTTATCACCACCGGCCGCGAGATCGACAAGCAGTGGCAACGTTGGCGGTCTCCGGACCGGAGGCGATTGCTTGTCAACGCGCGGACGGCGATGAACTATTCAACCGTCTCGCCCATCATCGAACGTCTTCAGCAGGATCCGCGTTTGGATTTTTACTTCACCGCCAGCGAGAAGCCAGAGAATCATGCCGAAATTTTTGCCGACGCGAACGGTCCATTTAAGTTTATTACGCCGCTTCAGGCTTCGCTGACGCGGTTTGATGTTTACCTCGCGGCCGATTTTTTGTGGATGAAGTTGCCGCGAGGCGCGCGGAGAGTGCAGACGTTTCATGGCGTCGCGGGGAAGTATCGAACGGTTTACGATTCGCCATCGAATTCGATGCGCGACTGGGATCGCTTGTTCTTCATTAACAAGCGACGGTTGCAGCACTTCATCGATTGCGGTGCGATCGACGAGAACAGCGAGGCTGCGCGTTTGATCGGCATGCCAAAGCTCGATTGCCTCGTCGACGGTTCGCTTGTTCGTGATGAGATTCTGACATCGCTCGGCATCGATCCGTCGAGGCGAACTGTTCTTTACGCGCCGACATGGTCCGCGCATTCCTCCGTTGTTTCGATGGGTGAAGAGTTGGTGGGGCGACTTGGCGAAGCGGGATATGCGTTGATCGTTAAATTGCACGACCGTTCGAGAGATGCTCTTCATCATGAACATTCTGGAGGCTTGGATTGGGGAGAACGACTGGAGCCGTTGTTGCAGCGTTATGGTGGGTTGTTGGCGACGGGCAGTAACTCGTCCATGTATTTGCCGGCGGCTGATGTAATGATCACGGATCACAGTTCGGTTGGTTTTGAGTATCTGCTGCTCGATCGACCGTTGATTCGGATACACGTACCGGAGTTGATTAAGAATACGGACATCGAACCGAGCTATGTTGAGCTAATGGCGAATGCGTCGATTAGCGTGAACAACGTGGACGAGACGGTCGCGGCTGTCGAGCGTGCTTTTGCGGAGCCGAAGATTAAGTCGGGCGACCGGGTAGCGGTGGCGAACGAAATGTTTTACAAGCCTGGCACGGCGACTGAGCGGGCGGTGAAAGAGTTATACGAGTTGATCGAGCTGGATCAATGAAGCTGCAAAAGCTAAAGAATGCGTCGCTTCACGAGTTGCGCGTGCGCGCGTCGCAACGCGTGGCGGCGTTCAGTGAGCGGCGCGGTTGGTCCAGTCTCGTTAAGCTGCCCGAGAATGTTCCTAACGCGGAGTTCTCTAATGACCGGTTCTTCGCCGGCTTTCAAAACTTAAAAAAGTCCGCGTCTGAACTGAAATCCCGCTGGCCTGATACTGCTAACCAAATCATCGAGCAGGCGAACCGTATTCGTGACGGACGGTTTGATCTGCTTGGATTCAAGAACCTGAGTTTTTGCGATCCGATCGACTGGCATTTTGAACCGGTCAGCGGCAAGCGAATTCCTCTGCAACACTGGAGCAAGCTCGACTATCTCGATGCTGACGTTGCCGGCGACAAGAAGATCACGTGGGAGTTGAATCGCCACCAGTATTTCATGAAGTTGGGCCTAGCTTACGCGCTGACTGGCGACGATCGATACGCGACCACGTTTGTGAATCACGTTGAGTCGTGGATGGACGCGAACCCGCCGAAGCTTGGTATCAATTGGGCCAGCAGCTTGGAAGTCGCGTTCCGATCGATCTCGTGGTTGTGGGCGCTCTACTTTTTCAAAGATGCCGTGCCGGTTGAGACACTAAAACGAGCACTGAAGTTTTTGTATCTGAATGCGCGCCATCTTGAATCCTATCTATCGACGTATTTCAGTCCCAATACACATCTGACCGGCGAAGCGCTCGGACTTTTTTATCTCGGCACTTTGCTGCCAGAGTTTGATGAAGCCAAACGCTGGCAGGATCTCGGCCGCGACATTCTGATCGATCAGATCCCGGTGCACGTTAAACCCGATGGTGTCTATTTCGAACAGTCAAGTTATTACCATCGCTACACCACGGACTTTTACATTCACTTCCTGGTTCTCTCGCGTACGAATGGAATCACAGTTCCGAAGACCGTCGAAGACGCGCTGGTCTCGTTATTGAACCACCTGATGTTCATCACGCGTCCCGACGGCACGACGCCATTCTTTGGCGATGACGACGGTGGACGTCTGGCGATGCTCGACACACGCGCAACGAACGACTTTCGCCCTTCGCTGGCGACCGGCGCTGCACTGTTCGCTCGTGGCGACTACAAGTTCGTAGCGCGCGACGCGGCGGAAGAGTTGTTGTGGCTACTAGGGGTCGAAGGTTTACGAATTTACGACACGATCGACGCTCACGCGCCCTACGAACTGTCGAAAGCGTTTCCTGACGCCGGCTATTTCGTCATGCGCGACGGCTGGACTGACAAGTCAAACTATCTGCTCTTCGACTGCGGCCCCCACGGCGCACTCAACTGCGGTCATGCGCATGCTGACGCCCTCTCGTTCGAATTGGCCGTTAACGGGCGTACCGTGCTCGTAGATCCCGGAACGTACACCTACACCGGATCGAGTGAGCTCCGCGACTGGTTTCGCAGCTCGCAGGCCCACAACACCGTGACTCTCGACGGCGTCTCTTCTTCCATTCCCGACGGAGCATTCACTTGGAAGACCGTCGGACAGTGTCGCGTGCTCGATTGGAAAAACACAGGCGACCATGTTTACGTCGAAGGCGAAACCTTTGGTGAAGGAGCGGGCCTCGTCCGCAGTATTAAATTTGAGAAGGGCAAGTCCTGGATTATTTGCGACACGCTGAAGTCTTCGACGGAACACACCGCCGACATCTATTTCCACTTCAATTCCAACACAAATCCGAGTCTGAAAGACGGCGTTATCCGCGAAACCGAATCTGGTCTGACAATCCGAGTTAACGGAACGGGCCGCTGGATCGAGGAAAACCAGTGGGTTTCGCACTGTTATGGTCAAAGGGAGCCGGCCAAAGTGTTCCGGTACTCCGCCATCTTGAAGCCAGGAGAAAGTGTTTACACCTACCTCCTGATATGATTCGATCCTGAAGTAAATGTGCGGCATTAACGGAATAGCATTTTCGAGTCGATCGGGCCGGACGGTCTCGCGCCCGCAGCTCGAGGCGATGCGCGACGTCATCCGGCATCGCGGCCCGGACGACGAAGGCATCTTCATCGACCGCAACGTCGGTCTCGGCCACCGCCGTTTGAGCATTGTCGACGTCGCCGCTGGTCATCAGCCGATGACCAACGAAGACGGCACGCTGCACATCATCTACAACGGCGAGATCTACAATCACGCCGAGTTTCGCGAGTGGCTTGAATCACGCGGCCACGTTTACAAGACCCACTGCGACACAGAAACGATTCTTCATCTTTACGAAGAGCACGGCGTTGACTGCGTTGAGCATTTGCGCGGCATGTTTGCGTTTGCGATCTGGGACCAGCGCAAACAGGAGTTGTTCATCGCGCGCGACAGGCTGGGTGTGAAGCCGCTTTACTACTTTCACGCCGACGACGGCTCGCTCTACTTCGGCTCCGAAATAAAAACCATCTTCGCCGCGGACGCGCTTAAACCCGAACTCAACTACGCCGCGCTGCCGGATTATCTCGCGAACCACGCACCTTCAGGTGAGACGACTCTCTTCGGGGGCGTGAAGCGTTTGCTGCCCGGTCACACGCTCGTCTGGCGCGACGGAAAAATCAACATCAAGCGGTACTGGGACGTCAGTTTCGTCAAAGCTAAGGATGAAGGATTTAGCGATAAAGATTACATCGAACAGTGGACGGAACTGTTTCGCACGTCTGTGAAGCTGCGGTTGATGGCCGACGTGCCGCTCGGAATGTTTCTCTCGGGCGGCATCGATTCGTCGGCAATAGCAGCGATGATGAGCGGGATGGTCGATGAGCCGATCAAAACGTTCTCGGTCGCGTTTCGCGAACGTGAAGCAAACGAGCTCGTGTACGCGCGTCTCGTTGCCGACAAATACAAGACGGACCATCACGAGATCCTCGTCAGTCCGGAAGATTTCTTCGCCGCTTTACCGAATCTGATCTGGCATGAAGACGAGCCGCTCGCACATCCGTCGAGCGTTGCACTCTATTTCGTCTCTCATCTCGCATCACAAAACGTAAAGGTCGTCCTAACGGGTGAAGGCAGCGACGAACTGCTCGCCGGTTACGCGAGATACAAGAAAACAGTTTTCAATCTTGAGTTTGGCGCGCGTTACCAGAGTCTAACCACGGCGGGCATAAGGAAAACGATTCAAAGCGGAATCGCGGGAATGTCGCCCGGTTCGAAGCTTCGACAAAAGCTCTCGCGAACATTTCTGGCGCTGACGCCCGATATCGAAAGTATCTACTTCGATAACTTCGCTGTTTTCCCGCGCTCAATGCATGCCGCGTTACTGACGGCCGAAACTCGTGACCACGTCGGCCACAGCGATCCGTACGCAGAAGTAAAGACTTTGCTGGAACAGACGGATGCGCAGTCACTTCTGGATCGTTTGCTTTACGCCGACATCAAGACCTATCTCCATGAACTGCTGATGAAGCAGGACCAGATGAGCATGGCGGCATCGATCGAGAGTCGCGTGCCGTTCCTGGATCACAAGCTGGTGGAATTCACGGCGAGTTTGCCGGAACGCTTGAAACTACGAGGTTGGACCACGAAGTACATCCTGCGCCAGAGCATGAAGGGCGTGCTCCCCGAAACGATCCTGACTCGTTCGAAGATGGGCTTCCCAGTACCGATCGGCGCCTGGTTCCGGGGTCCCTACAGTTTTCTGCTCGACGAGTTTGTGCTCAGCAGTCGCGCGCTGGAACGAGGCATCTTCGAGCCTGACTTCCTCAGAGATCTCGTGAGGCGGCACCAGTCGGGCGGCGAGAACCACGACGAACGATTGTGGGCCCTGGTCAATTTCGAAATGTGGCAACGACGATTCTTTGACGGCGACGAAAACGGAAGCGCCGAAGTCCTGACGACACGCGAGGCTGAACTCGCGCCGGTTCATGCGTAAGAGTGCGAATCCTATGGCTCAAAACTGAATTGCTTCATCCGGTCGATAAGGGCGGAAAGATTCGCACTTACAACATGCTCAAGGAGCTGAAGCGCAACCACCGCATAACCTACCTGACTCTCGACGACGGCACGGCTGACGACAGGGCGCGCGAACTGGCGAGCGAGTATTGCCACGAATTGGTATGCATTCCGCATCGGCGGCACGAAAAGTTTACTCCCGGGTTTTATTTTGAACTCGCGCTCAATCTTACGTCCGAACTTCCCTACGCGATTAAGAAATACCAATCGGACGAAATGCGCCGTGAGATTGAAAAACGAGTGGGACAGTTTGATGTTCTGATCTGTGATTTCTTAGCGCCGGCTGTGAACGTACCACGCAATCTCGACAACGCGACAGTGTTGTTTCAGCACAATGTTGAAGCGATGATCTGGAAGCGTCACCACGAAGTACAGACGAATGCGGCGAAAAAGAAATACCTGTTTCGCCAATGGCGAAAGATGGTCGACTTTGAAGCAGCAGTATGTCCGCGGTTTGACTGCGTCGTCGCGGTGTCGCGTGAAGATCGCGAACAGATGGAGCGCGAGTACGGCGTGAAGAATATCTACGACGTACCGACTGGCGTTGACACGGCCTTCTTTCGTCCAAGTGCTAAGCACGAACGACAGCCGCACAATCTGGTGTTTACTGGCTCGATGGATTGGTTGCCAAACGAAGACGCGATTCGCTATTTCACAGAACAGATCATGCCGCGAGTAAAGCAATCAGTTCCCGATGTGACGTTGACAGTCGTCGGGCGCGATCCGTATCCGGCGCTGTTGGAGTTGAGTAAACGTGATACGTCGGTGATCGTTACGGGTCGCGTGGAGGATGTTAGACCTTACATGGACCAGGCGGCGGTTTACATCGTGCCGCTGCGAATCGGTGGCGGCACCCGGTTGAAGATTTATGAGGCGATGGCGATGGAGAAGGCAATCGTCTCGACGTCGATTGGCGCGGAGGGTTTGCCGGTGACTGACGGAACAGAGATCGTTTTGTCAGATACGCCGGAGACGTTTGCTGACGCCGTAACAAAACTACTAACGGATCGAAGCCTTGCCGATGACATCGGCCAGCGCGCTGCGACCAGAGTCAGGAAAGATTTTGGTTGGGACACTGTCGCTGACAGCTTCGCAGCTATTTGTGAACGCGCGATTGGTTTGAAAGCTACTCCACAGACCGCATAACGGGAGAACGATTTCGAGTGAAACTGAGTGTTTTTGGTTTGGGTTACGTCGGCTGCGTTTCCGCGGCGTGTTTCGCCGAGGAAGGCAATGAAGTGATTGGCGTCGACGTCAACCCGACCAAGGTTGAAATCATCAATGATGGAAAAAGCCCGATCATCGAAGAGGGCATTAACGAACTGATCGCGAAGGTGGTTAAGGCCGGCCGCCTCTCGGCAACTACCGATTCAGAGCGCGCAGTTAACGAATCGGATCTCTCGCTGGTCTGTGTGGGCACGCCGAGCAATCAAAACGGTAGTTTGCACCTGCGTCACGTCGAAGAAGTTTGCCGCGAGATCGGCGCTGCGATCAAGCATAAGCAACAACGGCATATCGTCGTGATTCGCAGCACGATGTTGCCGGGCACCGTGCAGAACACCGTCGTGCCGGCGCTGGAACAGACGGCAGGTAAGAAAGCGATCGAGGATTTTGGCATCTGCATCAATCCGGAGTTCCTCCGAGAAGGATCTTCATTGAAGGATTTTTACTCGCCGCCGTTCACGTTGATTGGCGCGGACGACGAAGAAACTGTCGCCGCCGTGCGCAGTCTGTATGCGAAGATTAACGCCTCCGTTTATACCACCTCCTTGAAGACCGCGGAGATGGTCAAGTACGTCTGCAACTGCTTCCATGCCCTGAAGGTGAGTTTCGCGAATGAGATCGGAAATCTATGCAAGGCGTTGCAGATCGATAGCCATGAAGTGATGCATGTGTTCTGTCAGGACACCAAGCTGAACCTGTCGCCCTACTACTTGAAACCGGGCTTTGCGTTTGGCGGCTCATGCCTGCCGAAAGATCTGCGCGCGATTAACTACAAGGCTAAAGAGCTTGACGTGGAAATTCCCGTCCTTTCGGCAATTCTACCGAGCAACCGTTTACAGATTGACCGGGCCGTCGATATGGTGGTCGCGAGCAACAAAAAACGCGTCGGAGTGCTCGGATTTAGTTTCAAAGCGGGCACGGACGATCTGCGCGAGTCGCCCATGGTGACTCTGATCGAAACCCTGCTTGGAAAGGGATTCGAGCTGGCTATTTACGATCGCGATGTTTCGCTGGCCCGCCTCGTCGGCGCCAACAAGGAATACATCGAGCGAGAGATTCCGCACATCTCGAAATTAATGCGAGCCGGCATCGATGGTGTGCTGAACGATTCCGACGTGATCATCATCGGCAACCAGGCTGAAGAATTTCGCAGCGTCGAGGAACGACTGCGAAAGGATCAGCAGCTCATCGATCTGGTCCATCTATTTGATGGACGCACCTCCAGTGAAAACTACCAGGGCATCTGCTGGTGAAGAGTGATTCCCCAACTAAGGGCCTGCCCCTGCGAATCGGACTATTGATCGATTCGTTTGTCCAGCGTAAATGGATCCATCAGGTAATCAGCCAGATCCAGTCTTCGGGTTTTGCGGAAATTACCGTCATAATCAAGAACGAAGCCGGGCAAACGGAGCAGGGCAAACAAAGAGGCGGGCGGCTGAAAAATTACTGGCGCAATCGAAAGTATCTGCTGTTTGCGCTCTACGGTAAGATCGACGAGCGGAGAGTGAAAGTTAGTCCCGACGCGTTCGAACCCACTGACATTAAGCCTCTGTTGGCTGACGTTCCGGTCATCGCGGTCACGCCGGAAATGAAGAAGTACTCCGATTGGTTTCCTGAAGAGACAGTTAAACAGATTCGCGAATTCGATCTCGATGTCGCCTTGTCTTTCGGGTTTCGCATTCTCAAGGGCGAGGCTCTGAAGATCGCGCGGCACGGCGTGTGGTCGTTTCATCACGGCGACAATCTTGTGAATCGCGGCGGGCCGGCCGGATTTTGGGAAGTGATGGACGGCGTGCCGGTAACCGGTTCCGTTCTGCAAATCCTCACCGAAGATCTTGACAACGGCCGCGTCATCTATCGATCGTGGTCGCCGACAGCCGACCGATTTTCCGTCAAGGCGAACCGGAACAACCTATATTGGAAGTCTGCTGCGTTCGTTATTCGCAAACTGAAAGAGCTCGCGGACGATCTACCGGTGTGCGAGCCCGAGAATCAACTGTATCGCCCGTATTCCAACCGCTTGTATCGCATGCCGACAAACCGCGAAATGTTGCCGCGCTTGTCGCGCCTGGTGACGAAATACGCGGCGAGTAAGGTCCAAGCCGCGCGCAGCAGCGATCAGTGGGCGCTGGCGTATCGCTTCCGCTCCGGACCTTGCGATTCGAATAACACGTTGTATCGGTTCAAGAACCTCGTGCCGCCAAAGGACCGCTTTTGGGCCGACCCCTTCGCGATCAAAGCCGCCGATCATTATTACGTGTTCATTGAGGAGCTTTTATACAACACTGGCAAAGGGCACATCTCCGTCATCGAATTGGACCGCAAAGGCGTGGTGAAGGGGCCCACGAAGGTGCTCGAACGCGACTATCACCTCTCGTATCCGTGCGTCTTCGAGTGGAACCAGAACTACTACATGGTGCCGGAGAGCGCCGCGAATAAAACCGTTGAGTTGTATCGCGCGAAGTCTTTTCCGTTTCAGTGGGAACTGGAGAAAGTTCTCATGAGGGACGTGCGCGCGAAGGATGCCACGCTCGTCGAAATCGACGGCACGTGGTGGATGTTTGTGGCGATTTCGGAGTACAGCATTCCGGATGAAGTGTACCTGTTCTCTGCGAAGACCCCGCTTGGACCATGGACGCCGCACCGTCGGAATCCGGTGAAGTCAGACGTGCGAGGGTCGCGCCCGGCGGGCGCGTTGTTTGAGTGGAACGGCGATGTCTATCGCCCGGCGCAGGATTCGTCCGGAAGATACGGCTACGCGATCTCGATTAACCGAGTGACTCAACTCGATCACGATCAGTTTCGCGAGGAGCAGGTGTCGAACATTCTTCCCAACTGGAGTAACGACTTGCTGGGGACGCACACCATCAGCATCGCCGGAGATCTTACGGTCGTCGATTGTTTGATGAAGCGGTCCAGATGGTCGTGAAGACACGGATCTTCAAAATAGTTGTGGTAGTAATCGTCACGTGGACGATCGTGGCCGCGATGGCTCCGCGAGCGCTGATTGTGAGCGCGCCGCTCCCTTCCGCGGATGCGATCGTTGTGCTGAGCGGTTCGAGTGCTTATCTTGAACGCACGGAAAAGGCGGCTCAGTTGTATCGCGAAGGCCGGGCGCCGCTCGTGTTGTTGACCGACGATCACACGCGCGGCGGATGGTCGAGTGATCAACAGCGAAATCCGTTCTTCGTCGAACGCGCAACTGAGGAATTGGTCAAAGCAGGTGTGCCGGCGGACAGGATCCGGATCGTTCCCGGCGATCCCGCTAGCACTCGCGACGAAGCGCTGATCATCAGCAATTACGCAGTCGCCGAGCAGCTGCGATCCGTGTTGGTGGTTACGTCGGCGTATCACTCGCGACGGGCGTTGCGTAGTTTGCAGCAAACGTTTGCCGGCACTGGCGCTATTGTGGGACTTGAATCACCCACGCCGGCTTCTTCGCAATCGGCTCTCTGGTGGTTGGGGCCGGCAGGCTGGCGCACCGTGGGCAGTGAGTACGTGAAGCTGATCTATTATTGGTTTAAATATGAGTGAGCAGCCGCCGGAAAAACCATTAGTCAGCGTCATCATTCCCGCTTACAACTCCGCGGAGTTCATGGGCGAGACTCTCGACTCAGTCTTCGCGCAAACGTTCAACAGCTATGAAGTGATTGTGATCAACGACGGCTCGTCCGACACGAAAGAGCTCGAACAGGTCTTGCAGCGATATCCCGCGAACCTCCGTTACATCAAGCAGGAGAACCAGGGCGCAGGGGCGGCACGCAACGCCGGACTACGTGCCGCCCGCGGAGAGTTCGTCGCTTTTCTCGACGCTGACGACACGTGGCTGCCGACTTTCCTCGAACACCAGATGGAACTGCTCAAACGCAAAAACGCAGATATTGTTTTTTGCGACGCGATGCTCTTCGGCGACTCGCGTTTAGCCGGGCGCACGTTCATGCAAGTGGAACCTCCGACGGGTGACGTCACTACTGAAAATCTGCTGGCGGTGAACGTGACAGTGCTCACCTCATCCGTTTTGTCGCGCAAGCAGCCGATACTCGACGTTGGTCTTTTCGACAAGTCGTTGCGCCGCGGCCAGGATTTTGATCTTTGGTTCCGGTTGGCTAAAGCTGACGCGCGGTTCGCGTATGACCGTGAAGTGCTGGTCCATCACCGCATCGTCGAGAGCGGTCTTTCCGGCGACACGATTAGCCAGCTCCAGCGCACGCTGGCCGTCCTCGAAGCGGTGAAGGCGCGAACAGATTTAACGGAGAGTGAAAACGCTGCTCACCAGTTGAACCTGAATCGAACGCTGCGCGAGCTGGCGCTCGAAACCGGCAAGGAAAAGCTACTTCGCCGAGACTTTTCCGGAGCACTCCAGTGTTTTAACGAAGCGCGGAAGTTTCGTCACAGTCGGAAGCTCATGTTCGTCTGTCTGGGACTGAGAATAGCGCCCGGCATTCTCTGGCGGATTTACAACCGGCGCGAGATGGCGCCCGCTAAATCCATGTAACGGTGGAACTTTCCGCTTCTTGCACGTTTAGTTATCGTGGATGTCCGACCAGCAACGACCCCGGAGCTCCCTAACATCGCAAGCCCTTTGGCTGTTGGTTGCCAAGACCCTGGGATTCATGCTCGCCTTTGCGCTGCCGGTGTTGCTGACCCGCAGCCTGAGTCAGAGTGAGTACGGAATTTTCAAGCAAGTTTTCCTGATCGCCTCGACGGCGGTCGCGCTCCTGACGTTCGGTTTCGGCATGAGCGCTTACTACTATCTTCCGCGCGAGAACGATCCTGTTCGTCGCGGGCAAGTCATTCTCAACATCCTGCTTTTTAATCTACTGATGGGCGCGGCGGCGTGCCTGCTGCTGATCTTCTGGCCCGGTGTTATCGTCCGGATTTTCCGTGATCCCGAAATGGTGTCTTATTCACCATTCATCGGCGTCGTCATTCTCCTCTGGTTGTTTTACCTGTTTCTGGAAACTGTCACCGTGGCCAACCAGGAATGGCGACTCGCCACTGTCTTTATCGTCGTCGGCCAACTTAGCAGGACGGGTCTGTTATTCGGCGCCGCCATCGTCTTCGACACCGTTCGGGCGATGCTCTACGCCGCGATCATTCATGGACTCCTTCAAAGTGGGACCTTGATCTGGTACGTCGTGTCTCGCTTTCCGGGATTCTGGCGCAAGTTCGATTGGTCGCTGACGTTGAAGCAAGTTGCTTACGTAGTGCCATTCGGATTCGCAGGCTTGCTCTACACGTTCCAGACAGATCTACATAACTACTTCGTCTCTAATCGCTTCGATCCTGCTACGTTTGCCGTGTATTCAATCGGCGTGGCGCAACTGCCGCTCGTCGGGATTCTGCGTGAGTCCGTGAGCTCGGTAATGCTGCCACGCATCAGTTTGCTTCAGGAGCAGCGGCAGGAGCGTGAGATCATCGAGCTGCTGGCGAATGCAACCCGCAAGCTCGCCGCCGTGTTTCTTCCGATGTACGTCTTTCTGTTGGTCACCGGCCGGGAGTTTTTGACGTTCATGTTCACGTCCGCTTACGTCGACAGTTGGCCCATCTTTGCGATCAACCTGGCACTGTTGCCGCTCGCACTCCTGGACGTCGACCCCGTGGCGCGTGCTTACGAAAGCCATCGCTTTTTTCTCGTTAGACTTCAGATCGTGCTGTCGATCGTGAACGTTTTTGCGTTGTGGTTTTGTATTTCGCGTTTCGGACTGATTGGCGCGATCAGCGTGGTCGTGGGAATTAATCTGATTTTGCGTCTGGCGCTTGTGTTGAGGTTCAGCCGCGTGCTCGGGGCGACTCTGCGAGACCTGCAACTTTTCAAAGACATTGGAAAGTTGGCGGTCGCGTCAATCGTGGCGGGCGTTTTGTGTTTCCTGGTGCGTTCCGTCATGATCTCCAGCAATCCGGGCCCGCTGGTGATAATGACTACATGTTTTATCGCGTTCGCGGCAGTTTACGGCCTCGCGTTTTTGATGCTCGGCGTGGCGACGGACGAGGAGCGCGAGAAAGTAAGGCGCGGATTTGATAGGATTTTGTCGGTGGTACGTTAAATGCGAATTAGTGAACGGATCTTACTGCAACTCTCCCGGAAGCCTGGCAGCGCCGAATATGCCGGCGCGACCCTCAACTACACAGTCGACAATGCGCTGGATTTTCCCCGGAAGACTATTCCCGACCTTCTTGATCGAATAAAAGACAAGTCGGTGCTCGATTACGGTTGTGGGCCAGGTTACCAGGCGGTCGCGATGGCGCTCCGGGGCGCAAAGTCGGTAGTCGGCCTCGACATAAATGAGACATGGCTCGAATGTGCGAGAGCACTGGCTCATGAGCCCCAATGCCATGACCGGGTCTCTTTTTACGAAGGTCCCCGGTTTTTAAGCGACAGTTCAAACCGTGGAAAGTTCGACGTGACGTTATGTTGTGGAAGCTTCGAGCATTTCGCTGATCCCGCCAAAGAACTCGCCAACATGAAATCCATGACGCGACCGGGCGGCCGCATTTTGATTACGTTTGCCGAGCCGTGGCTGTCGCCGCGCGGAAGTCACATGGATAACTTCTGCCGCGTACCTTATCTGAATATCCTTTTCCCGGAAAAAACGGTGATGGCAGTACGGTCGCGCTTCAAGGACGACGGCGCAACGCGATATGAAGAGATTCGTTCGGGTCTGAACAGGATGACGCTGGCTAAGTTCGAGCGAATCGTTAAAGAATCAGGCCTCACCGTAGAACATCAGAATTTCTTTGCCACTAAAAACTTGCCTGCCGTTAAGCACATACCTTTTCTGCGTGAGTTTCTGGTAAGCGCCGTTACTTGTGTCCTGGTTACCGACGGCTAGGTTTGGTCCTCTTAATGGCTGAAGTCCGAAATCGACAACCGGCAAGCGACCGAATCAAGGAGCAGCTGCGCAATCTGCCACTGGTTTATGGTACCGCAAAATGGATTTATCGCTGGTTTCGAAAATCCGATCCCACCATACAAGACCAGATCCTGAAAGCTCTCGCCAGTAAACGAAGCGTCTTTTTCGTGCAAGTCGGTTCGAACGACGGCGTGCAGGGTGATCCGATCCACGATCTAATCGTCGAGAGGGAGAGTTGGCGCGGCATTTTTATTGAGCCGATCGATTTTCTTTTTCAGCGCCTGCGGATGAATTACGGCAACGCGGGCAGGTTTGTATTCGAGAACGTGGCGATCGGGACCGAGAAAGGGACTAAGAAGTTTTATTACGTCTCGGAAAAGGCGAGGACTGAACTCGACTTGCCGTACTGGCACGACCAGTTGGGTTCGTTCGACAGGGCGCACATCATTCGAGCGCTCGGCGAACAGATGAGCCCGTACATCGTCGAAGAGGACATTGAATGTCTGCCGTTACAGGCAGTGCTGGATAGGAACGGGGTCAAAGCGATCGACCTGATTCACATCGATACCGAGGGTTTCGATTACAAAGTTTTGTCGCAGCTCGACCTCAGGCGGTACAAGCCTTCAGCCATCCTGTTCGAACATCACCTGCTCCCCGATGAAGAGTTTGCGAAGGCGCGAAAGCTGCTGCGCGTCACCGGGTATCGCCTGCTGCAATTCGGCAACGACATTCTGGCGGTACGAAGGTCCGTATGGATCGGCTGAAACAAAATTGATGTCTGCCATTTTACGAAATCGCGCCGGTTGGACTTTTGGATTACCCAAAACGCTTCATGCGTTTGGCGTAAACATCTTTCTGCTTCCGTTAGGCATTGCGACGAGCGTTTTGATCGCGCGCACTGTTGGTCCAGACGGCAAGGGGACTTTGGATCTGATAGTTGCAACCTCGGCGCTGCTGGCGATGGTGCTGAGCGTGTCGCTGCCACAGGGGATCACGTTCGTAATCGCACAAGGCAAGGCGGCGGCGAATACGCTCGCGTCGCAGTTAGTGTTCGTATCGTTGCTCCAGGCATTAGTAGCGCTGGTCGTCTTAGCTCTTTTACGGTTTACGGACCACTTCGAACGTTTCCTGCCGAACTGGGGAGTGTGGATCATCGCGGGCGTCGTCCTGTACGTCTGGGTGGAACTCGTCACCAGGTTCTGGGCGGCAATTCTTACGGGCCAGCAACAGATCGCCGTCGTGAACAACACGGAATTTGTCGGCCGCGTGACACAGTTTCTGAGCATCTTCATTATCGGCGGCGCACTCTACCTTTCCGGAAACCAACTGTCGGTCGGCGTGCTCTTCGCAGTGACTCTGGGGGCGAGCGCGCTGATCAATCTGTTGCTGTTCGCGTCGCTGGATTTCAAGTTTGAACTGTCGCGCGATCTAACCGGTCTAAAGGCCGCCACCGGTTTTGCAGTTCCCTGTTACGCCGCGAACGTCGCACAGTTTCTAAATTACAAACTCGACGTATTTGTCGTCGGTTTCTTTGCCGGCGCGGCTCCGGTCGGTCGTTACACGCTCGCGGTATCCCTGGGTCAGTTGCTCTGGTTGATGTCCAACTCCGTCGCGACTGTGTTGTTGCCGAAAGTTGCGGCTTCAACCGACGACGACGTGAGTATTCGTCACACCGCGCGCGTTACTCGTCTATCGCTGTGGGCGACTGCTGCTTGCGGCGCGGCACTCGCTCTGCTGGCGACTCAGGCGATCCCGTTCCTGTATGGCGAAGCGTTTCGTCCGAGTGTGACGGCACTACTCTGGCTGCTGCCCGGGATCGTCCTCTTTAGCATCGCGAACGTCCTCGCGGCGTACATCGCGGGCATCGGTAAACCGAAACTGAACTTGTTGGTGTCGGGCGTTTCGTTAATCGTGACGATCGCGTTGGATCTGCTTTTGATTCCCAAACTGAACATCGCTGGCGCAGCCATTGCGAGCACCGTGTCTTACTCGTTGAGTGCGTTGCTGTTGATTGTCTTCTTCATGCGAGAGACTGGTGCATCTTTGCGCGAGATATTGCTCCCAACATCAAAAGACGTAAGAATGCTTCTGTCATTGGCGCGGCTGCGCGTATCTTCCGAAACCGTATGAAGAAGAAGATTCTGTTTGTCCCGTCATGGTATCCGAATGAGGATAATCCGATCGCCGGCGTGTTCATCGAGGAACAAGCGGTCGCACTGTCAAAACAATTTGACGTCGCAGTGCTGCTGCCGGACATGGCGGCGTGGCGAAACATTCTCAAGCCGAACCCGCCGGATCGCTCGGTGAAGAAACAGCAGTCGGGCCTGCCGGTTTATCACGAATTCGCCCGCCCTTTGATTCCTCACGGCCCTGAACCGATCGACTACGACACATACGCAAGAGCAGCGGAAAAGGGATTCAAACGGCTGAGCAGCGAGTGGGGCATGCCGGACATAATCCACACTCATGTCGTCCTTCCCGCCGGCTGGTCCGCTCTAAAAGCCGCCAACCGTCGCGGCATACCAATCGTACTGACGGAACATTCGAGCCCGTTTTCGATGCATCTGGAAACGGAGTTGACCCGGCGCCTGGTGCGTGAAACGTTGACCGGCGTAAATCAGGTGATTGCGATCAGTCCCGCGCTGGCGAAACAGCTTCTCGATTTCGAGCCGGGATTGAAGATCGAAATCATCGGAGAATCGCTGCGGACCGACTTTTTTGTGCCCGCCGAGGATGTTGACAAACCAGACAGAACGGGGAAGAGTTTCTTCGTCGCCGCGCGGCTGGCGGAGCAGAAAGGGCTGGATCATCTCATCAAGGCCGTTCACCTCCTGGTGGAGAAGGGTTTGAACTCGTTCAGGCTGGAGATCGGAGGCGACGGTCCCGATCGTCAGAAACTCGAACAATTGGTGCAAACACTCGGTGTTTCCCGCTATTGTCGCTTCCTCGGGGGCCTGAACCGCGAGCAAGTGAGAGAAAGAATGCAAAATTGCGATGTATTCGTCTTATCTAGTTTGCATGAGACCTTCGGCGTGGTCGTGGGCGAAGCGATGGCCTGCGGCAAGCCGGTGATTTCGACACGCTGCGGCGGTCCGGAGTTTTTTGTGAACGAGCAGAATGGCGTGCTGGTTGACGTGGCGAACGCCGGAGCGCTCGCCGGCGCGATGGAAGATTTCATCAAGGATCGCATTTCTTTCGATTCGCAGACGGTCAGAGAGTCGGTAGTGAGCCGGTTTAGTCCGGAAGCGTTCGTGAAAAACATAACTGCCGTGTACGAACGTTTTTGGTGAGAGATTTGAGTGTACCCACGGACGGGTAATCCATGGTTGGGTTTCAATCCGTGTTCCAGTGTACGTCGAAAACAAGCTATTTAACTGCTAATGTGCGGAATCTTCGGAATCTGGAATTTTGATCGGGAACGGGTTGACGTAGCCGGTTTGCAACTCGCCACGACTGCGATCAGGCATCGTGGCCCCGATGACGAGGGTTATCTGCTCGTCGACACTCGCGACGGCCGTACGCGTTCACCCGGAGGTCCAGATACGGATTACCGCCTGTCACTCCCGGATCTCGATCGATACAAATCCGAAAACTTCGATCTCGCGTTTGGCTTCCGGCGGCTCGCTATCCTGGATCTCTCGCCCGGTGGACACCAGCCGATGTCGAGTCGTGACGGCAGGTGCTGGATAATTTTCAACGGCGAGATCTACAACTATCGCGAGTTGCGAACTGAACTCGCGGGCCACGGTCACAACTTCAAAACTACGAGCGACACGGAGGTGATCCTCGCCGCGTACGAGCAGTGGGGCGAGTCGTGTGTCGAGCATTTCAACGGCATGTTTGCCCTGGCGATCTGGGATTCTGCCGCCAGGAAAATGTTCGTCGCGCGCGACCGCTTTGGCGAAAAGCCCTTCCATTACGTCTATATTCCACAAAGGCTGTTTGCCTTCGCGTCCGAGATGAAAGCGCTCTGGGCCGCGGGCCTTGCCAGACGCCGGATTCACGAAGAGACACTGGCGCTTTTCACGCAGCACGGCCAGGTCGACATCGGCGAACAGACGATTTACGAGGGCATCCTGCGTTTGCCGCAGGCCCACTGTTTGACCGTAACGGCTGATGGTCGGTTACAAAAACGCCGCTACTGGGACATCGATCCCCGCGAGCGGATCGATGGTTGGTCAGACGCGCAGTACACGGAAGGTTTTCGCGAGCATTTCACGAACTCCGTCAACCTGCGGTTGCGGGCGGATGTTCCGGTCGGCTCCAGCCTGTCCGGCGGGCTCGATTCGAGCACGGTCGTAAGCGTCATTAACCGGCTGTTGCCCGAAAGCGCGGTACAGAAGACGTTCTCCGCGCGGTTCGACGATCCATCACGAGATGAAGGCAAGTGGATGGACCTCGTCACTAAGAGCAATCGCGTTGAACGCCACGATGTGTGGCCTACCGCGGAACGGTTCTTTGAAGAGCTGAGCGATCTTTTCTGGCACCAAGAGGAGCCTTTCACTTCCGCGAGTGTGTACGCGCAGTGGAGCGTGATGCGTCTCGCGAAACAGAACAGCGTCACGGTGCTGCTGGATGGACAGGGCGCCGACGAGATGCTCGCCGGGTACCATTCGTATTTCAACGAGATGACCGACGATCTGCTGAATTCGTTTGACATTCGCGGTTATCTGAAGTGGCGCAAAGATTGTCTCGCTTTGCATGGAGTGGTTCCCGGATCGTTCCGGCGAGTGCTCAGCCAGAAGACGCCGGAACCAGTCAAACGCCTGCTGAAGAAAGGATTGGAGCGGACGCGCTCACTACCGCAGGTAGAGCCGGCACAGCCTGTCTATCCGCGTGAGTTTGCGAAAGTTTCCAGCCTGCGCAAGCTGCTCTGGTGGAATACGACACGAGAAGGGTTGGTGGAGTTACTCCGGTACGCCGATCGAAACAGCATGGCCCATAGTCGCGAAGTCAGGCTTCCGTTTCTCGATCACAATCTGGTCGAGTTTGTTTTCAAAGTTCCGGATCGTCTGTTGATGAGAGATGGTTGGACCAAGTGGATCATCAGGGAAGCCTTCCGCGGTATGGTGCCGAAGGAGATCAGCGATCGAGTTGATAAGTTGGGCTACATGCCTCCGCAGCAGCAGTGGCTGGGTGGTTTGGCCTGGCAGGACGTGATGATGGACCAACTCCAGAAATCTGAAAAATCCGTGTCACCCGATTTTGTTCTGACCACGAATTAAAGAACCAATGACACTTACTACCAGCAGAATAACCGAGGGCGTCGTTCGCCGGTTCAAGCGAGCCAGGCGAAAACTTGTGCGCCTCAACGAAGCGAAGATTCGCGAAGCGCTCAACAGTTGCGGGACGTTCCAAGGTGATACGCTGCTCGTTCACAGCTCCCTGTCAGCCTGCGGATCGATCGACGGGGGACCGGCAACGGTGATCAGCGCGTTGCGGTCGTGGATTACCGATCGCGCGGTGCTGGCATTGCCGACACACACCTGGAGCTATCCGGACGCGACTGGCGTCGCGCCGGTTTATGACTTCAAGTCGACGCCCAGCGTCGTCGGCACGATCACGAATTACTACTGGCGGCAACCGGGCGTGGTGCGGAGTCAGCACCCGAGTCATTCGCTCGCAGTCAGTGGTCCCGGAGCCGAAAATCTTTGCCGCGATCACGAACTACGCGAAACTCCTTGCGGCCAGAATACGCCGTACCTGTGCATTGCCGAAGGCAATTCGAGCGTGTTGATGTTTGGCGCCACGATGGACGCTTACACGCTCTACCATACGGCTGAAGATGCGGCCGACGTCCCCTACTTGTACATGCCTCACCAGTTCACGCTGCGCACGCGCGGCGAGGACGGTATTGTGAGATCGGTTCAGATGTGGCGGCAGGACATGGGCGTGGCGCGCCGTTTCGCCGCTACCACTGATTGGTTAGTCGAGCAGGGCCTGCTTGTCCGACGTAAACTCGGCCTCGGCGAGTTGTTGTTCATTCCCAGTGCGCGCGCGTTGCATGAGCGCGTGGTGGAAGAGATGCGGCGCGATCCGCTTTTCCTGGTTGACGAGAAGGCGCGGGCCGAAGTCTCCACGCACATGAAAACGCATTAGAAGACTGAAACTATGCCAAACATTAAAAAAATAGTGCGGAAGTCGGCAAAGCTCGCGGCCAAGAGCGCGATTCGCACGCTGCCGCAACTGCCAGGTCGCCCCGGCCGGCTCACGGGAACCTTGGCGAAGGAGGGCGGCTTGCCGGTGCGCGATAAGCGTTATCGTCCCTGGCCCGTCTATCCTTCGTCGTCGATGTTGGAATGGACCACGAAGATCGCGCCGAAGTTTTTGCAGATCTTTTTGACCGGCGTTGAAGGGCTGCCGCAACCGCTTGCGACTCG
The DNA here is from genome assembly GCA_035646355.1 of Pyrinomonadaceae bacterium. Taxonomy (GTDB): domain Bacteria; phylum Acidobacteriota; class Blastocatellia; order Pyrinomonadales; family Pyrinomonadaceae; genus PSRF01. The sequence goes on from DASRPN010000160.1 coordinate 25,054, forward strand.
CTTCGCCGATGAGTGGGCGCGTTACTGCGGTGCGCGACACTCGCTGCTCCTGCCTCATGGCACGGACGCTTTGCGAGTCGCCATTGCCTCAGCCATCGATCACGACGGTATGGAGTACGGCGGCGAGATCATCGTTCCGAATCTTTCTTTCATCGCCAGCGCTACGACGGTCCTCGATCGGCGATTTGGTGTCGCACTCGTCGACGTCGATCCGGAAACGTATTTGATGGATCCGCAGCGCGTCGAAGAGGCGATCATTCCAGGTAAGACTCGCGCGATCATGGCCGTTCACCTGTTTGGCCAACCAGCAGACATGACTGCGTTGCGCGACGTCGCGAAACGTCATTCGCTTGTGTTGCTTGAAGACGCCGCACAGGCGCACGGAGCAATACACGAGCTCGGTCGCGTCGGCTCGATCGGCGATGCGGCGGGCTTCAGTTTTCAATCGTCGAAGAATCTGTCAGCCGGAGAAGGCGGAGCGTTTACCACGAACGATCTGCAGACGTTCGAGCGGGCCTACTCGTTTCACAACGTCGGCCGCGCACGTCGTGGCGGACAGCGTTGGGGACACCATTCGCTCGGTTTCAACATGCGCGCGAGTGAGTACGTCGCTGCAATCCTGCTGCATCGGCTCGAAAAACTCGAAGCTCAGCAACAGTTGCGCGCGGAAAACTTCCATAAGCTGCGTGAATACCTGTCTGAAGTTTCGTGCCTTAGACCGCTCGGTATTGGACCAGGCGTGCAGCGCCACGGTGTTCACATGTTTGTGCTGCGATACGACTCGGAAGAGTGCGCTGGTCTGGGTATTGAAGACTTCATGAGCGCACTACAGGCCGAAGGCCTTCCGCTCAGCCGCGGTTACACGGCCACGATGGCCCAACAACCGGCTCTACAGCTTATCGGAGAAAAGCACCCGTCCTACCTGCGCGTGCTACCCACTCCCGTGGCGGACGAGGCTGTCAAGAACATGCTGTTCCTGCCCCACGACCTTTTTCTCGGTAGCGAAGCCGACATGCGAGAGGTGGCCGCAGCATTCATGAAGGTCCAGGCTCGGTATCAGCCGGAAGGTACCGCAAAACGCGTCGGTCGCGAGCAAGCTCAGCCCACTCCCGCACCAACACCAGTACATGACCTAGGACCTGCTCCAGTTGCGAGGACGAGTGCCAAGACGATCCGTTTCGGCGTGATCGGTCTCGGCGTAATGGGCCAGGAACACGCCCGCGTGATAGCTGCGAATCCCCTGTTGGATTTGGCGGCAGCAACTGACGCACAACCGGCCACCGGACGCAAAGTCGCTTCAGAGCTCGGTGTGAAGTGGTTCGGCAGTGCCGACGAGATGATTCGCAGTGGCGAGATTGATGCCGTGGTCATCGCAACGCCGCACTGGCAACATGCGGACCTTGCAGTCAACGCGTTGGAGGCCGGACTGCACGTGCTGTGCGAGAAACCGCTGTCTGTGACTGTCGAGCAGTCAGATCGAGTCTTGCAGGCCGCAGCAGAGAGTCGCGGAATGTTTGTCGTCGTACACCAGAAACGCTTCGAGCCGGCCTATCTTTTCGTCAAGCAGTTGCTCGATAGCGGTGAACTGGGACAACTCTATCGATGCTCGATGATTGAATCGGCATGGCGCTCGGAAAGCTACTATCGTTCGAGCCCGTGGCGTGGAACATGGCGTGGCGAGGGTGGGGGCGTGCTTTTAAATCAAGCGCCGCACCTTCTCGATCGTTACGCGTGGCTCTGCGGCATGCCGGAAACAGTCACCGCACGTTGCGATACGACTTTACACGACATTGAAGTCGAAGATACCGCGAGCGCGATTCTGTATCACGCGAACGGAGCTCACGGTTACATTCACATCAGCACGATTGAAGCGCCGGCGATCTCGCGGATGGTGTTGTGCTGCGATCGCGGCCGCATTACAGTGGAAAACGGAAAGGTGCAGGTCACCAAGCTGCGCGACTCGATTCGCGAACGCACCGCGAACGACACGCAACCCATGGGCGCACTCGAAAGCGAGACTCGCACGATCAATCTTCCAACAGATGGCGACGTACTCGGAGTTTTCTATGACGACTTTGTCGCCGCAGTGCATGGAAGTGGGACTTTGACTTGCCCCGGCAATGAAGGTCGAAATGCCGTTGAGCTGGCGAATGCCATGTTGTTGAGTTCGGTGCAAGGCACCTCGGTGAGTCTACCGCTCGATCGACAACAGTACTCGGAGTTCATGGAGAAGATGCTGGGGCATGAACTCCAGGCAGTTTAGTATTAGGGATCGAAACAAATGTGCGGCATCGTAGGTTTAGCAGGATTTGACGATCGTGAGGAATCCCGCCAACGCGTTCGTCAGATGATGTCGACTCTGGCCCGGCGCGGTCCCGACGGCGAGGGGCTGGAAGTTTGGAACGAGGCGGTGCTTGGTCACCGCCGGCTCTCTATCTTCGATCTGAGTGACGCCGGACGCCAGCCGATGTTGTCGCCGGACGGGTCGATCGGCATCGTCTTCAACGGCGCCATCTACAACTTCCGCGAGCTACGCGTCGAGCTTGAAGCCAAGAACTACAAGTTTAAAACTCGCACGGATACTGAGGTGCTCGTGCATGGCTACGATGCCTGGGGGCTCGATCGTCTGCTCGAAAAGGTTCGCGGCATGTTCGCGATTGCTCTGTGGGACGATCGCAAACGCTCGCTTTTCCTCGTCCGCGATCGGCTGGGAGTCAAGCCGCTTCTGTATTCCGTTCACAACGGGCAAATCGCCTTTGCCTCCACCGCTCGCGCTTTACAGGCAGGTGGGTTTGCCGACGAGATCGACGATCTGGCGATCGCTGACTATCTCGAGTTTGGTTTTGTAACTGACGCCCGATCGATCTATCGCAGCGTCAGCAAGGTTGCCGCAGCCACCGTCGTCGAATGGTCCGCGGGGAGGATCCAAACACGCGAATACTGGCGCCCGCCCGTACCCTCGACCGCGCAGCCTTCCTTCGCCGAGGCAGTAGAAGAAACCGAGCGGCTCTTTGTTCGCGCTGTTGAACGACGACTGTTTGCAGATGTGCCGGTCGGATCGCTTTTGAGCGGCGGCGTGGACTCGAGCCTCGTTTGTTGGGCCATCGCGCAGCTTGGCGGCGACGTGACTGCTTTTACACTCGGTACTCCCGGTGATCCGGCAGACGAAACTTCAGACGCGACTGAAACCGCCAAACACCTTGGCATTCGTCACACGGTGCTTGAGCTTTCCGGCGACAGTGAACCAAACATCGACGAGCTGGTTTCTGCATATGGTGAGCCGTTTGCCTGTTCGTCAGCGCTTGGAATGTTGCGTGTGTCGAAGGCGGTGCGCGGCTCAGCGACGGTGTTGCTAACCGGCGACGGTGGCGACGACGTCTTTCTCGGCTATCCGGAGCATCGACACCTGTGGCTGGCCCAGAAGGTCGCGCGCTCCTTGCCGGGTTTCGTTGCGAGCGGCTGGCGCGGGAACCGAAACAAAGTTCCGCAAGTGGGTTCACTGAAGCGGTTGAGTTCGTTTCTGAATTATTCCACCGGTGGTTTGGGCGCCGTCGCATGCGCTCATGATGGTCTGCCTTCGTATGAACGACACGGAATGCTCGGTGAACGATTAGCTGGCGTTTCGGTGGCGCAAAGAAGCATTGAGTGGTCCAACGAATCCGGCCGCAACGTGCTGGCTGAGTTCCTGGAATACGATCGCAGCAACAGGTTTGTAGGCGAGTACATGACGAAGGTCGACGGCGCCACAATGTTTCATTCGCTGGAGGCGCGGTCGCCTTTCCTG
>DASRPN010000161.1:0-32837 GCA_035646355.1 Pyrinomonadaceae bacterium
GCTGCGGTCGAAGTGTCCACTGCGTGTGCGCTGGCAGCCCATTCCGATCACGCGATCGATCGCAAGGAGCTTGCGCTGCTTTGTCAGAGAGCTGAAAACGAGTTTGTTGGCGCGCGCGTCGGCATCATGGACCAGTTTGTCGCTCTGTTTGGTGAGGAGCGAAAGGCGTTGATGCTCGATTGTCGTTCACTCGATTACAAGCTGTTGCCTGTTCCGGAGACTGTTCGACTCGTCGTTTGCAACACAATGGTCAAACACGCGCTTGCCTCGGGCGCTTACAACGAGCGCCGGGCAGAGTGTGAAGCAGGAGCCAAATATCTCGCCAGGTTTTTGCCTCACGTGAAGACATTGCGCGACGTCACGCTCAGTGATCTCGAACAATACGGACGCGATCTGCCGGAGGTGATCTATCGCCGGTGCCTGCACGTGATCACGGAGAATGCGCGCGTGCTCGCCGCCGCGGAAGCGCTCGAACAAGACGATCTGCATCGCTTTGGTGAGATGATGGCCGAGTCGCACGTAAGCTTGCGCGACGACTACGAAGTGAGCTCCCGCGAGCTGGATTTGATGGTTGAACTGGCAGTGGGTGTTGAAGGCGTGTACGGTACAAGAATGACGGGCGGCGGCTTCGGTGGTTGCACGATTAATCTCGTCGATGCCGATCATGTTGACCGCTTCCAGCGCACAGTTGCCGAGGGATACGAGCAAATTACAAGTTTGAAGCCCGAGATCTACGTCTGCGAGGCTTCGAAGGGGGCAGAACAGATCACATCATGAAACTAATCATTCTCGCCGCGGGTTATGCAACACGTCTTTATCCGTTGACGCTTAATCAACCCAAGCCGCTCTTGCCGGTTGCAGGCAAGCCGATGCTGGAATGGGTCATCGACAACGTCAAGACCATCGACGCCATCGATCACGCCTACATCGTAACGAACGCAAAGTTTGTAACTCACTTCGAAGACTGGGCCGCGAGCTACAGCCGTACCAATCTCAAGTTTGGTTTCACCATCGTCAACGACGGCAGCACTGACGATTCGAACAAACTCGGCGCCATCGGCGACATGCACCTCGTCATGACGAAACATGCGATTGATGATGACATCATCGTCGTCGGCGGTGACAATCTTTTCAGCGACGACCTGCAAGAGTTTGGCGATTATTGTTTACGCAAAAACGCCCCCGTGACGGGCGTTTACGACGTCGGCGATCTCGAAGCGATCAAGAAATACAACGCGATCGACATTGACGAAGAAGGCCGCATCCTTTTCTTTGAAGAGAAACCCGCGCAGCCAAGAAGTACGTTGACCGGCATCGCGCTTTACTTTTATCCGCAGTCGGCGTTGCCGCTGATTTACCAGTACATCGCCGAAGGGAATAATCCCGATCAGCCGGGACGCTTGGTCCAGTGGTTATACCCACGCACTTCGTTTTACACCTGGCGCGTGCCGGGTCTGTGGTTCGATGTCGGATCGATCGAGACGCTCGAGGAAGCCAATCGCGTGTTTAGTGCGCTAAAGAAGTGACTGTCACGAAAAAAGTTTTCGGCACTGGTCCCAACGGCGAAGAGGTCTACCTTTATACCCTCAGGAACAATTATGGCGTCGAGGTGTCGATCACGAACTATGGCGGCGCAATCACGTCGATCCTAGCGCCGGATCGAAACGGCGTTTTCGGCGACGTCGTGCTGGGTTACGACACGCTCGACGACTACGTAAGGAACCCGCGCTACCTTGGTGGGCTCATTGGCCGTTTTGCTAACCGCATAGATCGCGGGAGGTTTTCCCTCGACGGAGTCCAGTACCAGCTCGCGCAAAACAACGGCGAGAACCATCTACACGGTGGGCCGAAAGGTTTCGACAAGCGCGTCTGGAATGCTTCGGAGACTCCGGCTGGTCTGCATCTCGAGTATTTCAGCCAGGACGGCGAAGAGAACTATCCGGGAAACTTGAATGTCGCTGTCGATTACTCGTTAAGCGACGAAAACGAACTGCGGATTGAGTACCAAGCGACCACCGACAAAGACACGATCATCAATCTCACTAATCATTCGTACTTCAATCTCGCGGGCCATGGAACGATTCTGGACCACGAGTTGACGTTGTATTCCGAGAGTTACATTCCTGTGAGAGACGACCTGGTTCCATTCGGTGAAATTCACCTGGTTGAAGGCACGCCGATGGACTTCAGGACCGGCCGGGCGATCGGGTCGCGGCTGGACCAGCTCATCCCGGAGATTAGCTACAGCCAGGGTTACGATCACACGTTCTCGTTAAGGGGTCAGGATGGCTCGCTAAGGTGGGTAGCGCGATTACGTGAACCCGTCTCGGGTCGTGTGATGGAGGTGTTTACGACACAACCAGGCATGCAGGTCTATTCAGGAAACTTTCTCGATGGAAGTCTGATTGGGAAGGGCGGCGTTGCTTACGAAAAGTACGCGGCGTTGTGTCTGGAGACTCAGCACTTCCCTGATTCGCCAAACCAGCCTAACTTTCCTTCGACAGTGTTGCGGGCAGGTCAGACTTTCAACGAAACGACGATTTACAAATTCACCACTGACTAGCGCGCCGCGCACCACCGGCTTGCGTGCGTCGCTTCATAAGTTTTGATCGCGTCCTCGTGACGCAGTGTCAGACCGATATCGTCGAGACCTTCCAGCAGGCAATAACGTTGAAACTCGCCGATTGCGAACGGAATCGATAACCCCTTCGTGTCTTCGATCGTCAGCCGTTCGAGATCCACCGTCAACTTGTAACCGATCTCCTCTTGCGCATGACGCATCATCGTCCGCACCTGACCGTTACTCAAAGTGATCGGCAGCATGCCGTTTTTGAAGCAGTTGTTGGCGAAGATGTCGGCGAATGACGGCGCGATGATCACACGAAACCCATATTCGCCAAGCGCCCACGGAGCGTGCTCGCGCGACGACCCGCAACCGAAGTTTTTGTCGGCGATCAGAATCGACGCGCCCTGATAGCGCGGCTCGTTCAGCACAAAAAAGGGTTTGGGAACTCCGTCAGCCGTGTAACGCCAGTCGTAAAAAAGAAACTCGCCGAAGCCGGTTCGCTCAATCCGCTTCAGAAACTGCTTCGGAATGATTTGATCTGTATCGACGTTCGCACGATCGAGTGGCGCTACCAAACCTGTGTGTTGACGAAAAGGTTTCATTGTTCTTTGTACTTTGTACTTAGCACTTTGTTTCCTTTTCGAACAGCGAACAAAGCACTAAGAACAAAGCACTAAGATCTAAATTCCCAGTTTCTGACGTCGGTGAAATGGCCCTTGATCGCGGCCGCGGCGGCCATCATCGGACTAACGAGGTGCGTGCGTCCACCGCGTCCCTGCCGGCCTTCGAAGTTTCGATTGCTCGTCGACGCGCAACGTTCTCCTGGTTGCAGTATGTCGGCGTTCATTCCCAGACACATCGAACATCCTGCCTCGCGCCATTCGAAACCCGCTTCGCTGAAGATTTGATCGAGACCTTCGCGCTCGGCAGCTCTTTTAATTTCCTGCGATCCGGGGACCACCATCGCGCTAACCGACGCGTTTATCCGATAACCTTTCACCACCCGAGCAGCCGCTCGCAGATCTTCGATACGCGCGTTCGTGCACGAGCCGATGAACGCGCGATCGATTGCGATCTCTTGAATACTCGTACGCGGCGTGAGCGCCATGTACTCGAGAGCGCGCTCCGCTGCCTGTCGATCGGTTGCACTTCGCGCGTCAGCGGGATCGGGCACGTAACTCGTCACCGGTGCCACCATCCCCGGGCTCGTCCCCCAGGTGACGAAGGGTTCCAACTTCGCGGCGTCAATCTTAACGATGCGATTGAAAACAGCACCGTCATCGCTGTTCAGTGTCCGCCAGTAATTGACCGCCTGGTCCCATGCCTTACTTGATGGCGCAAACCTGCGTCCCTTCAAGTAGGCAAACGTCGTTTCATCAGGTGCAATCATTCCCGCTCGTGCGCCCGCTTCGATACTCATGTTGCACAACGTCATCCGGCCTTCCATCGTCAGCGCGCGCACTGCTTCACCGGCGTATTCGATCGCGTAACCTGTCGCGCCGTCCGTTCCGATCTGCCCGATGATTCCGAGCGCCAGGTCTTTCGCGGTGACGCCTTCCGGCAGACGTCCGTGCGTTTCAACTTTCATCGCTCGTGGTTTGTTCTGCGGCAAGCATTGCGTCGCCAGCACGTGCTCGACTTCGCTCGTCCCAATGCCGAAAGCGAGTGCGCCGAACGCGCCGTGCGTGCTGGTATGACTGTCGCCACAGACGATTGTCATTCCGGGTTGCGTCAAACCAAGCTCTGGTCCAATGACGTGAACGATCCCCTGTTCGGGCGAGTGAATGTCGAACAATTGAATGCCAAACTCACGGCAGTTCCGGCGCAGCGCATCGACTTGTTTTGCGGCAGTTGCGTCAGCGATCGGAAGACTGCGATCGGTGGTGGGAACGTTGTGGTCCACTGTGCCGAACGTCAGATCCGGCCGGCGCACGCTGCGTTCGGCCTGGCGTAGACCATCAAACGCCTGCGGTGATGTGACTTCGTGAATCAGGTGCAGATCGATGTAGATCAGCGTCGGCTCGCCGTCCGCAGCGCGGACTACGTGCGCATCCCAGAGTTTGTCCAGAAGAGTTTGACTCATCGCCTTTGTGCTTTGTGCTTAGTGCTTAGTTCTTTGTTCCGTAATTTACCGTTAAAGATTATGCAGCTCCATTCGCCAGCGAACAAAGTACAAAGCACCCAAGAACAAAGCACTCTTATACGGCGTGATAAGCGTAACGCATGTCGGCGATCTCTGTTACTGCTTCGCAGATCAATTCACCGATCTCAGCGGTGCGTGAGACGTGACCACCCGTTGCGATGTCGGCCGTGCGGTATCCTGCGTCGAGCACATGCTCGATTGCCGATTCGATGTCGCCGGCATCGCGCTCGAGACCCGCCGAATGCCGCAGCAGCATCGCAGCCGACGCGATTGCGCCGCATGGATTCGCCACACCGCGTCCCGCGATGTCAGGCGCGGATCCATGGACCGGCTCGTAAAGTCCAACCTCGCCGCCGACTGTTGCCGACGCCAGCATTCCGAGTGAACCGGTAATCACGGCTGCTTCGTCCGTCAGGATATCGCCAAACAGATTTTCAGTTAACACTACGTCGAACAAACGCGGGTTCGTGATCAAATGCATCGCGCAGGCATCGACGTACAAGTGATTGAGCGTAACTTCCGGATAATCTTCAGCGATGCGCGTTACGGTCTGTCGCCACAGTTGCGACGTCTCCAGCACGTTTGCTTTGTCAACTGATGTTACTTTGCCGCGGCGCTTCTGTGCAGCTTCGAAAGCGACGCGTGCAACACGCTCGATCTCTTCGACCGAATACTGCATCGTGTTGCTGGCGATCGTCGTCCCATTCGTGCTGGTAAAGCCTCTCGGTTCTCCAAAATAGAGACCGCCGAGTAGTTCTCGTACAAATAAAATGTCCGCGCCACGAACGACTTCGCTGCGCAATGGTGAACAGTCTTCGATCGACGCATACGAGATTGCCGGTCGCAGGTTCGCATAACCACCGAGCGCGCGTCGCAAGAGCAGCAGGCCCGCTTCGGGCCGCTGGTTTGCAGGAAGTCGATCGTACTCGGGCGCGCCTACGGCTCCGAGCAACACCGCATCACTTGCGAGACACGCGTCGAGCGTCGCGGGCGGCAGCGGCGATCCAAACTCGCGAATCGCTACGCCGCCAATCGCATGCTCGGCGAATTCAAACTTGTATCCGTGAATCCCAGCGACAGTTAGCAGCACCCGCACTGCTTCAGCCGTCACTTCTGGTCCAATTCCATCACCCGGAAGAATCGTCACCCTTATTCTCATCTTTACCCTCAAGCTGCTGCGCTCACCGTCGCGTTGAGCAACGAAATCAGATCCTGATCGTAGATTCGCTTCTTGCGATCGGCGAGTTCAGTAAATCTGCTGTACGCCGCGTCGAGATCGTTACCGCCGATGTGATAACCGAGTTCCATGTAGCGCAGCGACAGCGCATGCCTCCCGGAATGTTTGCCGAGTACGAGCGAGTTCGCGGGTACACCGACAGATTCGGGTGTCATGATCTCGTAACACAGCGGATTGTTGATGACGCCGTGTTGATGAATGCCCGCCTCATGAGCAAAAGCGTTGCGGCCAACAATTGCCTTGTTTGGTTGCACTTGAAATCCGACGATGCTCGATAGCAGCTGGCTCGCTGGAAAGAGCTGATGCGTCACGATGCCTGTCTCAAACGGCAGTCGATCGGCGCGCACGTGCAGCGCCATCACAATCTCTTCGAGCGACGCGTTTCCGGCGCGCTCACCGATGCCGTTGATGGTGCATTCAACCTGCCGTGCGCCTGCCTCGATCGCAGCCAGGCTGTTTGCCACCGCCAGCCCCAGATCGTTGTGACAGTGAACACTGATGATCACGTCGCGGTCTCGCACAACGCGTGTCTGCACCTGCTCGACGAGATGTTTGAACTCAGTCGGCGTGGTGTAGCCGACGGTGTCAGGCACATTCAGCACCGACGCTCCAGCTTCGACCGCCGTTTCCAAAACTTCACACAGGTAATCGACGTCGCTGCGCGTCGCGTCTTCCGCGGAAAACTCGACGTCATCGGCGTAGTTGCGCGCCTGTGCCACAGCGCGGCGAGTCATCTCGATCACTTCAGCGCGCGATTTCTTTAGTTTATGTTCGAGATGAATATCGGACGTGGCGCAGAAGGTATGAATTCGGGGAGACGCTGCATTAGCCAAAGCTTCGGCGGCGCGCGCCACGTCCTGGTCAGCTGTACGGCAGAGGGCTGCGACTTTGACCCCGCGGCAACGGGCAGCCACAGCTTTTACGGCCGCAAAATCGCCTTCGGAGGCGATCGGAAATCCGGCCTCGATGATGTCGACGCCAAGCTCTTCGAGCTTCTCGGCCATGCGTAACTTCTCGTCAAGGTCCATCGAGCAGCCCGGCGATTGTTCGCCGTCACGCAAGGTCGTGTCGAAGATGCTGATCCGGTTTTGCGGCATAGGTTTCCCTCCTGTGAAGCAAACGAAGCCCAGATGCTATTGCCCGAAAGGATGAAAGTCAAAGTTATTATCTTTATAGAAAGATAATGAATTGTGATACCATAACGCCGCCCGAAGTCATTTATCATTTTTCGTTTGTCGTTGGTCATTTTTCATTTTCGGGCTCTCGCTGAAGTGGCAATTGAAAAAATGACAAATGAACAATGGAAAATGAGAAACGGAAAATGAAATGGACGTAAACCAACTCGAAGTCCTGATCGCAGTCGCTCGTGAGCAGAGTTTCTCGCGGGCAGCGCAGTCGCTTCATAGAACCCAGCCGGCAGTTAGCCAGGCAATTCGGCGGCTAGAACTGGAGCTTGGCGAGCCCTTGTTTGACCGCTCGTCCAAGGACGGAACGCTGACCGCGGCAGGTCGCGTGTTGTTTGATTTTGGGGAGCAGATGTTGAACTTGCGGCAGGGCGCGCACCGCGCGATCAAGGAGCTAAAAGACCTCCAGCACGGGAAGTTGGCGCTCAGCGCGAACGAGTACACCGTGATGTACCTGCTGCCGGTCCTCACTGTCTTTCGCGCGCGACACCCGCACATCAAGGTTGAAGTGAAGCGGAGTCTGGCGAGCAGGATCGCTTCCGACGTGTTAGGCCGTGGAGTCGAAATAGGTGTTGTTTCGTTTAAGCCGGCGGACCAGGCGGTCGCGTCCATCCCTGCGATCAGCGATGAGCTGGCGTTAATTGTATCGCCGTCGCATCCCCTCGCGGCGAAGCAAGTCGTCTCCGTGCGCGAACTGGGAGCAGAGTCGTTCATCGCGCACAACGTGCCGTCGCCTTATCGCGAGCGCGTGGTAAAGACGTTCGAGAAGTACAAAACGCCGCTCAACATCTCGATGGAAATGCCGACGCTGGAATCGATCAAGCGGTTGGTGGAACAGGAGATGGGTGTTGCGCTCGTACCGCGTCTGACGGCGCAGATAGAGATTGAACGCCGACAGCTCGCGGCCGTTACCGTTAAAGAGATGCGACTCGAACGGCGTTTACAGTTGATCTATCGTCGCGGAGCAACGCTGTCACACGCTGCAAAAGCGTTCCTCAGAGTGGCAAGGGCTTAACGTGCCGGCACGTCCGCGATTCGCTTCGCGTACTGATCAAACAATCCAAGATAGTAGAGGCGGACCAGATCTTTTTCGAGTGCCGGATGTTGCTTAACACGCCCACGAATCTCACGGAATATCTTTTCTTTGATCCAGTACCCATTGCGATGACGCTCGCCAATCGACGACGCATTCGCCAGCTTATCGATCTCCGGCGTCGTCAATCCTCGCCGCCACGCCGCACGATAGACCACGAGAGCCTCCTGGAATGACTGGTTCGCGATCGACGTGAACAGTTGATTCAGCCCTTTCCAACCCTGCTTGTGAGTATCAACCAGCGGTACGACATCCGGATGTGGATTCTGAGCGCTGCGGTAATCGAGTAGCGAAACACGCAAGTCGATCGTGCGATCGCCGTCGTAGTCGTATTCGATCGTATCGAGAAAACCGTTCTTGTCGGTGTCCGTGTACTTAACAACTTCTTCGACCCGCGGTGCGATCGGTTTAGGCGAAGGCGTCTTATTCCCGCCGTGATACTCAGCGTTCTTGTCGACGGTCCACGCGCCCCACTCGGCGCCCGCCAGATGCAGTTTGCGATCGAATACGCCGACATAAAGCTTCCCGCCACCTGAATTGTCTTCGTCAAACTCCCCGCGGTCACCTAGCGAATCAGCCTGCGGATGACCATTGATTCCGGGACGCTGATCCGGCGCGACCATGTCCAGCTCCGCGTAGTTGCTGCGCCGCCAGCGCCTCGTCGAATAGAGATCGATCTCCTTTGGACCACCGAAGCCGTGCATCGGGTAATACATCTCCACTCGCTCCCAACGATGATCGTCGTCGTCTTCGTCAAACACGAAATACATCGTGGTCCAACCGGCGGTAAAAAACGCGTCGTAACTCTTGTCGTGCGGCATGTACATCAGCTCGTCTATCTGCCGCCAGTTGTTCCATTCAAAGCAGGCGTCAAATTTTGGATTGCCCTTCATCGCCGGATACTTATGGACCATGGAGCGATACGGTATGCCTGGTCCACCAACGCCGCGCAACGACATGTCGTAGTCGGTTTCATTTCCCTGCGTGGAATCGTTGTCGAGATCGAAGGTGGTGAACGCTTCACTGAGGACGCCAGTGAGGTTCGTCATGCCTTTGTTGTCCAGCGCGGGAACCGGATCGAGCCAGCGCATGGCCATCTCGGTCGCGCCGTCGTTGTCGAAATCGAAGAAAGCAAACGGGTTTTCCCAGTTGAGACGGGGGTCGGGAAGCGACTGCGGCGGACGATGCACTTTCAGAAAAACGGAGTCGCCGTTGTAATCGGGCAGCCAATCGGTGACTCCAGTGTAACCCCAGTTGTCGTTTCCGAAGTCGTACTTTTCCCAGTCTAGCCAGCCCAGCACGCCGTCTTTTTCGACGTCGATGTAGACCATCCAATGCGACTCACCGGCGTTGAATTTGCCGTTGGACCACTCGCGGCCCTGCGTGACGAACGCCTGAAGATCGGCGCGGCCGTCGCCGTCGTTGTCGGCCCACTTGATGCTGATGTCGAGTGCACTGTCGTAGATGCCGTCGCCGTTTTTATCAATTTGCAGGACGTCAGCGACTTGATCTCCGCGAGTATCGGTCGGCCGCAGGTCGCCGTTTTCGTCCAGCCAGCGCACGCGTTTGCCGTTCCACCAGCGTTCGAGGATGTCGGGTTTGCCGTCGCCGTTGATGTCCACGCGCACGATCTCGTCGGACGGTGTTGCCGACTTCAACGCGGTCTTGCGGAGATCGGGCAACTTCGTTTGCGCCACCATGACCTGTGTGGTTATAAGGATGAAAATGATGATGACAAGCGATTGACGTCGCATTTATTACCTCGATTGGTTCAGATTGGTTCAGCCTAATTCTCACGAGCGGACGGCTTATAGCAGGTCGCCTTTTTGGCGTTCATCGTTCTTCTCGAGAAAAATTACAAACCTCTGCGCAAGGTTTTTGAACAGATCGAGGGGTCGGAGATTTACCGCGCTGAGCGTTACAAAGCGAACAAGCCGTAGAAAGCGCTGTTCTCGCCTGAGCGACTCCACGGTTCGGTTACCTTGCGACCGCCGTAAGTGGCGTTAATGGTGTAACCGACTTTCCGGTTTTCGAGGCCTACGAGAGGTTTGTACCAAACGAGGTTTGGCATCTTGCAGCATAGATCGTTGGGCATCGCTTCAACGTTGATCGTTGCGTCGTCGGCTTTCACTATGTAGGTGCGATCTTTGTGTTCGAAAGCAATCGGCGCGTTACGGACCTCGACGATCTCGCCGAGCGAAGACGCATACTTTTCTTGCAGAGCGTTCAACATCGCCTGGGCCTGTTCGCGAGAGGCCGCGGCGTCGATGATCACTTCCGATTGGCGTGCCGCGTTTGGTTCGGAAAGGTTGGATTTGGAATTAACGATTGCCATCGCGCGAACGCCGCTCAGATCGACGTTCTGCCATTTTCCGGAGGTGACATTCCAGGCCATCAGCGCATCGCGGCCGGTGGTGACAACTTCGCCATTGTAGTGACAGGCGCCGGCAAACACGCTCGCCGTTCTGACTTCAACGTACTCGCCACGCACGCTCACGTTCTCGGCTTGTGAGCTGAAAACGAGCGCACTCACCGCTACGATCATCGCCAACGCTGTTAATAATCCTTTTCGCATCTTCCGCTTCACCTCCAATAAATCCAAAACGATTATAACCCTTTGACCGCGGAACTGTAGCACGCACGGCCGGGGCCGCAGGTGTGTGGATCCACGCGCCCGTTGTCGGGCCCGATTACTTCCTGAGTTTCACAACACCAGACGTGATTCGCGGCGTCGAGATACTCGTCAGCGCTCGTCGCCAGCCGATCGAGCATGAAAAACTTCTTAGAACGCAGCGAACCGCAAAAGGTTGACTGAAAAGGGACAGCCTCGACGGTTGTTTCGGTTGATTCGTCTGCCATGATCGTTCTCCCACACAAAATCAAACACCGGCGGCCTTTGCGACAGCGCGGCGCACAAGCGTTTGCGTCAGCGGCACTTTGTACGCGTTTTTTTCGAGCGGCTTTGCTCCGGCGAGCGCGATCTTCCCGGCCTCGGCAAGCACTTCCGCATTCAAAGCTTTGCCCACGAGATATTTCTCAGCATCAGGAACGCGCCAGGGAATCGGCGCCACGCCGCCGAGGACGATGCGCGCAGCTCGCACGGTCTTGTTCGGCGCGAGCTGCACGGCTGCCGCCACGGACGCGAGTGCGAAATCGAGCGATTCCCGCTCCTTGAATTTCAGATACGTCGATCGCGTCGCCAACGGTGACGCAGGCACAAAGATCTCGGTAATGATCTCGTTGTTCCGCAAGACGTTCTCACGGCGAATGTTGCCCTCGGCTGGCAACGTAAAAAACTTGTCCAGTGGAATCACGCGACGGCCAGTGGCGCCGACGGAGGTGACACGCGCACTCAACGCTAACAACATCGGTGCGAGATCCGAAGGGTGAACGATGTACGATGGACCACCCGCGATGATCGCGTTGTACTTGTTCTCACCTGACGCGGCGTAGCATTCCGATCCGCCTTTCTTCAAACAGATCACTTCTTCGAGACGGAAGTACCAGCAGCGCGGTCGCTGACAAAGATTGCCGCCGACAGTGCCGAGGTTGCGGATCTGTGGAGTGGCGATCGAGTGCGCCGCTTCCGCGAGACCGGGGAAACTTTTGCGCACGCCTTCGTGTTCTTCCAACTCCGTCAGGGTCACGAGTGCGCCGATAGTTAGTCCGCGCGCGTTGAGCGAAATCTTATTCAGCCCCGGAATGTTTTTAAGATTGACAATGCGCGCCGGCCGCGACGTGTAATCTTTCATCGTCGTCAGCAGATCCTGACCGCCTGCGATCGGCCGCGGTGCTTCGTCGATGTCAGTTGACGGCGAGGCCGCGCCAAGCAGCTTCACTGCTTCGTTAAGCGTTACCGGGTTGGTCCATTCAAAGGATTTCATGCTTGTGTCCTCGACAGTGATCCGTTGCTAAGCAGGCCCATCAGGATTTTGTCTGGCGTTATCGGCAGTTCGCGTACACGCACGCCGGTTGCATTGAAAACAGCGTTCGCGAGCGCGCCCAGCGAGGGAATGTTGCAGCCTTCGGCAATTCCGATTACTGCTTCGCGTTTGTCGTCGTCGTCGATGATCGGAACCATCTCCGGCATCTCGAGCGTGCCGGGCAGTTTGTAATCGCCAAAACCGGGATTGAGCTGAATGCCAAGTTGCGCATCCATCACGCGTCCTTCCCAAAGCGCCTGGCCGAGCGACTGGATCATGCCCCCGTTAATCTGGCTTTCAAACGTGAGCCGGTTTAACGGCAAGCCGCCATCCTGGATGTGGACCATCTTGATCGGTTTGACGTGGCCGGTTTCGACGTCGACTTCCACTTCCGCGAAACACACTCCGTGAACGCCGCGCGAAGAAAGATCCGAACGCCACACGCCGTGGCCAGTGATCCCGGCCGCGGGAAGTGAAGCGCAAGCTTCCTGCCAGGTTACCGAACGTCCACCGGCACTCACTTTCTTATCCGCAAAGACGATCTCTTCCGGTTTCGCAGCGCCAAGGAGTGACGCGACTCGTTGTGCCAGCAAAAGGCGTGTCTTGATTGCGGCGTCTTTCACTGACGGCGCAAGCGAAGGCGATGTGGTTGACCCACCCGATGGATTGGCGCCGCCGAGTTTTGAATTGCCAATGCGTTCTTGTACGTCTTTGACACCGAGTCCGAATTCCTCGGCGACGATCGCACGCATGTAAGTACGGGTGCCGGTGCCGAGGTCCTGTGTGCCGACAGCGACCAGAACCGCGCCATCGCCCGAGACTGTCACGTCAACTTTGCATTGATCGTTTCCGGCACCACCCCAGATCCCGACGGCGCAACCCAGGCCGCGTTTCAATGGACCAGGATTCCCACCCGCTACCGGATTGCGCCTGGACCAACCGATTTCCTGTGCGGCGCGGTCCAACTGCCGGTGATAAACGGGATCCCGCAAGTTCTTCTTGCGAAACGCCACTGGGTCCATCTTGATCTTGTAAGCGAGTTCGTCAACGAGTGATTCGGCTGCGAAAGACGCCTGCGGATGGCCCGGCGCGCGCATCGCGATTGCGGAGTCTTCGTTGGTGTGCAACGCGTAAATCTCGCGATACGCCTCCCCCATCGTGTAGATGTACGGCTGGCCCGCTTGCGATCCCTGGCCGATGCCGCCAAGACGATACTGTCGTGCCTGCATCGCCACGATCGTGCCGTCCTTTTTCACACCCGCTTTCAGCTTTTGCCACGCGCCCGATCGATTACCCGCCATCACGAACTCGTCGTAACGCGTCAGCATTAACTTCACAGGCGCTTTGGTCTGTTTCGAGAGGCGGCACGCGAGCATTCCTTCAATGCCGATGCCGAACTTGGATCCGAAACCGCCGCCCATGTGTTCGACACTCGCAGTCACCGCGCTTTGCGGCAGACCGAGTTCCTTCGCGGCGTCAGCGGGAATCGTAAACGTGCCCTGCGTCGAAGCGTAGATCGTAGCTTCGTTGCCGCCTCGATAGTCGACCACCATGCCGTGCGTTTCGAGACAGGCGTGGTGAACACGGGCGCAGATGTATTCGGCTTCGACGATTTCGTCGGCGCCAGCAAAAGCTGCTTCCGCTTTTTGTGGATCGCCGTTCTTGGCTTTTTGCTGAAGGTTGTTTTCCTGTTCGATGACCTTCGGCGCGCCGGGCTTGATGGCGTCGGGCGCATGGACCACGTGCGGCAACACTTCGTACGTGACCTTGAGTGCGCGTAAAGCATCCTCAGCGATTTCGGGACTGGTCGCGGCGACTGCTGCAACGGCAGCGCCGGCGTAGCGCAGTTCCTTGAGCGGCGCCTGGATGATGGCCTTTACTCCGGGAATTGCAGAAGCCGCGTTGCTGTCGACCCTGGTCACGCGCGCGTGTGCATGCGGGCAACGAAGAATCCGGCCGTAAAGCATTCCGGGCAGTCGTTGGTCGTATGTGTAACGTGCGGCGCCCGCGGCCTTCAATGGACCATCAACGCGCGTCATGCGCTTGTTGAGGAGGGTGTGCTTGTCGTTCGGCCCCCAGCCTGGACCAGAGTCCTCGTCCACTTCGATCTCGACCATTTGCTCGACGCCGTTCACGACGCGTGGGACTCGGATCTTCTTTTTCGGCTTTGGTGATGGCGATGGTTGTGCTTGTTGTGGCATGAACGTCTTTCCCGACTCTGTATTTACGCCTGCGATCCTTTGGCGGCGGCGAGCGCTGCTTCAAAAACGCGTGGATAGGTTCCACACCGGCAGAAGTTTCCCTTGCACGCCTCTTTCACTTCTGCGAGTGACGGGTTCGGGTTCTTCTTCAGGTAGGCCGAGATTGTGGTCACGAATCCCGGTGTGCAGAAGCCGCACATCAACGCGTCGTGTTCGACGAAGGCGGCCTGAACGGCATTTGGTTTTTCCGGAGTACCGAGGCCTTCAGCAGTCGTGATCTTCTTATTGGCAGCGTCGACTGCGAGCACGAGACACGAGTAAACAGGCTTGTCGTCGATCAGCACCGTGCACGCGCCACAAGTCCCCATGTCGCAAACGAGCTTCGGTCCGGTGACAGCAGGATCGAGATGATTGCGCATCGCGTTCAGCAGTGTCGTGCGCGGTTCGACCTCGACAGTTCGTTCTTCGCCGTTCACGTTGAGAACGACTTTGCCTCCGCGGGACATGCCGTTTGGCTTCGCCTGTTGTTCTTTAGCTTCAGCTTCCGTCCATAAATGATCGGTAATCGCCGCGCCTGCGCCCGCGATACCGACGCCTTTCAGAAACTTGCGCCTACCGGCATCGTGTTTCGACATAGCTCAGTTCTCCAAGAAAACTTCTTGACGCGCTCAAACGGCGACTGGTAAAACCATTTGCACGCGCTCATTTTATTTGTTGAATCAATCCGTGATTGTGTCGGTCGTCCTAAATTAGCACAAGCATTGAACCACGGAAAGGCATAAAAGCATGATCATTAGAATTCTTGTCCTGCTAATCGCTCTCAGCCAGTTCTGTTCAATTGCAAGCGCAAATGGCAAACCCGACTGGTCTGTCGGGATGGTTGAATCGACCATGAAGCGCTACCCAACCGCGAAGGACCTCGGCTCTTGGGGTTACGCAAAGTCGCTCTATCTCTACGGCCAGTATCTCGTTTACAAACGAACGCGCGAACCTCGCTATCTCAAGTACATCAAAGACTGGGTCGATTACCACGTCGATGCTGAAGGCATCGTCCGGAGTGCGAACGCGCAGGGTCAAGTCCGCGAGATTACTTTTGAAAATCTCGACAGCATGTTGCCCGGCAATCTGTTGCTGATCCTCCACCAGGAAACCGGCGAACCGAAATACAAGCTCGCCGCGGATCGCATTCGCAAACGATTCAATACGTACCCGCGCACGAAGGACGGTGGCTTCTGGCACGCGAATACGAAGAGCCGCGAATGGCAGTTGTGGGGCGACGGCGTGTTCATGTCGATGCCGTTCCTGGTGAGGTATGGAAACCTGTTTGGCGACAGCAAATATGCGACGGATGAGGCCACTAAACAGGTGCTGATCTATGCCAGTCACCTGAATGATCCGAAGACCGGACTCATGTTTCACGCCTACGACGAAAGCGGCCAAACACCGTGGTCAAACAAGGAAACCAAGGTGTCGCCCGAGATCTGGTGCCGGGCAATGGGTTGGTTTGGGATGACGCTGATCGAGGTGCTCGAACTGTTGCCGGCGAACCATCCGAAGCGGCCGCAGCTGATTGCCCAGGTGAACCAACTCGTAAAGGCGTGGTCCAACTATCAGGACAAAAAATCAGGTCTCTGGTACCAGGTGGTCGATAAAGGCGACAACCCGAATAACTGGCACGAAACGTCAAGCTCGAGCATGTATACCTACGTCACCGCCGTGGCGATCGACCGCGGTTACGTCAACAAGAATTATCGCGACATGGTGAATCGCGGTTACTCCGGAGTGCTGACCAAACTTTCGGTCGACGAAAACGGCGACACAAACATCGTGGAAATCTGCGAAGGCACGAACGTCGCGGATCTGGCCTACTACTTCGCGCGCAAACGAAACACAAACGACTTTCACGGGCTCGGCGCGTTTCTGATCATGAACGAGAAGTTTATGAACAAAACGTTAAAGGGCAGCAGCCGGAGTTTGTGGCAGCCAAGTTAGTGAGTGGTCGGTGGTCAGTAGTCCGTGGCGATACGCCGGCTACTGACAACTGACTATCGGCCACGGACTTATTTCAGAAAATAGCTTGACGGGCGTCGCTATTGGTATTATAAGTTCCCGCGCTTCGTTCAAATTGTTATGACCAATTTCAAGTCGCCCAGATTGAAAATTATTCGACCAGTTCGTTCGGGACAGCCCTCCGAACACGTGGTCTCGCGGGTCTACGAGCTCATTAAAGCCGAAGATCTGAAGCCGGGCGATCGGCTGCCGCCCGAGCGCGAACTGTCAAAACAAATGGGAATCAGCCGTCCTTCGTTACGGGCCGCGTTGAGTTCGCTCATCTCGATGGGCGTTCTGCATTCACGACAAGGTTCCGGTACGTTTTTGGTTGACGGACCACCGGCGCTCGACAGCGAACCCCTGCGTCTGCTCGCCCAGCTCCACGGTTTCAGTTTCGAGCACATGTTTGAGACGCGATCGATTTTGGAGGTCGGCGCGGCGGGTTTGGCGGCCGAACGTGCCACCGGCGAACAACTGGCAACGATGTCGGAAGAGATCGCGGAGATGTTTGCGGCGTTGAAGGAGCCGCAGCAATTTCTCGTGCACGACGTCGCGTTTCACCGCGCAGTTGCGGCGGCATCCGGCAATCCAACCTTGGCGACGCTCGTCGAGATGGTTTCGACAGTTCTTTACGAACGAAGGCGAGAGACGATCGAACGAGCGCACGATTTCAACGAAGCACTCGAGCTGCACCGTCAGGTTTACCGCGCGATTCGCGCGCGCAAACCGGAGGAAGCGCGTGAAGCGATGCGTGAGCACATCGTGCGGGCGCAACGAGCATTCGCTCTCGAAGAACAGCAACAAACAAAACGCGAACAAGATAGGGTTTAACCTAAAGGTGAGCTTTGTACTTTGTGCTTTGTTCTTGGTTCAAAGCACACAAGCACAAAGCACCAAGAACAAAGAACAAAGAACAAAGTACAGAGTTCGTTTTGTGCGTCTCGTTTTATTCAAATTGTCCCAACTGGAGACAATTTCTTCGAAGGAGGAGTCCCAATGTTCAGCCCGCTGCGTACCTGCTCAACGCTCCTAATTACCATCGGTTTGCTCGCCTTTGCCGTGCCCACTACCGCCCAAACGATCACGGGATCCATCTCGGGTGCCGTCGCGGACTCGACCGGCGGCATGATACCGTCGGCAACCGTAACACTCGTCAGCGATAAAACGGGTCAAACACGAACAGCGGCCACCAACGGTGAAGGCCGCTTTAATTTTGCCGCGTTACAGCCCGGCACTTACTCGCTGAAGATCGAGCAGCAGGGATTCCAGGCTTTCGAACAACGAAACATCATCCTGAGCGCCAACGAAAACCTCGCGCTCGGAGATCTCAAGCTCCAGCCCGGACAGGTCAGCGAAACAGTGAGCATCATGAGTGAAGGCGCGGTCATCCAGCGTGAAAGCAGCGATCTGACCGCGCGACTCACTGCGGATCAAATCAACCTGATCTCCACCAAGGGACGCGACATCACTTCGCTGCTGCGACTACTTCCCGGAACGTCAAACAACGACGACATCGAAGGCGCCGGCGATGGTTTCGGCACCGATCTTCCAAACATCTCCGGTCAACGCGGACGTTCGACTGTGCCCACGATCGATGGTCTGTTCGCCGGCGAACCCAGCGGCTCAAACAAGCTGAGCATGACGATCAACCAGGACGCCGTTGCTGAGGTGAAGGTGCTTCGTAACAACTACGGCGCGGAGTACGGAAACAACGGCGGCGCGATCATCAATATCGTTTCGAAGGGCGGTGGCCAGCGGTATGCAGGCAGCGTTTATTACTTCCTGCGTAACGAGTCGCTCAACGCGACACCGTTCTTCAACAACAAACAAGGTCTGCGCAAACCGCTTTATCGCCATCTTTATCCCGGCGGCAACTTCAGTGGTCCATTGCCGCTCCCGCGATTCGGCGAGGGTGGAAAGTTCTGGTTGAAAGACAAAGCGTTTTTCTTCTTCGCGTATGAAAAGCCGCACCAGATCACTCCCAACGATCCGCGCTTCGTGACGGTACCGACCGCCCTCGAACGCGCCGGTGACTTTTCACAGTCGATCAATTCCACGAACGCGAGAGTTTTCGTTCGCGATCCTACGCTGCCTGGCAATTGCACCGCCGCCGACACGAGTGGCTGTTTCCGCGATCCCTCGCGCGCAACGCCGGGGAATCCGCTGGGGCTTAACATCATTCCCGTGTCACGCTTCAACGCGAGCGGGCTCGCGCTGCTCCACTACTTTCCGCTCCCCAACACCCTTGGCGGATCAGGCGGCGCCGCTTTCAACTACGTCGCGCAAAGCCCGACCGACGTGCCGAAGCGAAGCATGGTCGTGCGCTTCGACGTCAGACCGACAAACAACGACACGATCTATTGGAAGTATCAATGGTGGACTTCAGACAATCTCGGCACCGGCACGTCCGGCTGGCCGGGTAACGACAACAACCGCTGGGGTATCAATTCGCATTACCTCTACAATGACGACGGCTGGTCCGCGAATTGGACCAGGGTGATCAACGCCAACGTCGTTAACGAATTCAATTTGGGCATGCGTCACGACTCGGAAGGTTTTATTCCGGGTGATGGCGAGATCGAAGGTTTGCAAAGAGCGGTGCTGAACTACACGGCGCCCCAGCTCTTCCCGCAAAACAACCGGCTCGGCACGATCCCTCGCGTTACCAATTGGGGCGGTGTTCGTGGTCCAACCAATGGTGTCGCAAATATCAACTGGCTCGATCGCTGGGGAGAAGTCGGAAACGATTACATCAAGCCGTCGTTCGCGAACAATCTCACCGTCACGAAAGGCGATCACAGTCTGAAGTTTGGCGTTTATTACGAGCGACTGAAGAACGGTGAGGCACCCGGAGGACAGTGGTCCGGCGTATTCAACTTTGCCGGCAACGATAGCAACTACACCGCAGCACTCGGCAATACGGGTTACGCATACGCCAACGCGCTGATCGGCAACTTCCGCAACTATCAGGAATCAACGGCGCGGCCGTTTACGAATCTCCGGCTCACCCAAGTCCAATGGTACGCAGCAGACCAGTGGAAGCTTAATCGCAGGTTGACGGTGAACTACGGCATGCGCTTTGGCTACCACTCGCCGTTCCAACAAATTGACGGCCAGGGCTCCAACTTTGTTCCCGCACTATTTAATCCGGCGCAGGCGGTCGCGTTGTTTACCAGCGCATGCGCGGTCGCTTTCACGCCTCCCGCCACTTGCCCGGCGGCCCAACGTCGCGCGCGCAACCCGATCACCGGTGCACTGATTCCTTTGGTGGGTGCGAACGCTGGCCTCGTCGGCGCGATCGTTCCCGGCAGCGGCAATCCCAACAACGGCCTCGCGCTCGGAATCGATCCATCAACCACGCCCGGTTTTAGAAGCACAACACCGATCGACTTCGAACCGCGTCTCGGTTTTGCGTGGGACGTGACTGGTCAAGGCAAATCGGTCATTCGCGTGCACGCCGGCATATATCATTCGCCTCGCGTCGGCGGCGGCACAACTGGCGGGAATCTCGTCAACAATCAACCGGCTAACCGCGCGTTCAGCATCGACTTCGGCAACATCAACAGTCTCGCCAGTCTAACCGGCACGGCGATCACTCGACCGTCCGCGATAAACGCGGTTGAGGAACAGTCGCACACGCCATCGATCTACAACTTCACGTTTGGTCTGCAACAGGACATCGGCTTCAAGACGATCATGGAAGTCAGCTACGTGGGATCGTTTGCGCGACACCTGGGCCAGCGAATTAACATCAACGGCGTGCCGGACGGCGCTCGGCTGGGAACAAACAATATCGATCCGGTTACGGGCCAGCGCATCGGCAACGATTTTCTCCGCCCGTTTCGCGGTTACGCGGACATCAATATGGTGACGTGGGCCGGCACATCGAATTACAACTCGCTTCAAGTTCAGATCGAACGTCGTTACGCAACGGGATTGCTGTACGGCGTCGCTTACACCTATTCGAAATCGTTCGACTATGCCAACGACGATTCGTCGGACGTTATGTTTGGCCGTCCTTTTAAGGACTTCAACTACGCGACCTCCGACTTCGACCAAACGCACATCCTGACCGTCAACTATATCTACGACATCCCCGGCCTGGGCCGTAAGCTCAACAACGGGTTCGTAAAAGCGATCTTCGACAACTGGCAACTCTCGGGAACGACTTCGTACGCGAGCGGCAAACCGAAGAACATAACCGTCACTTACAACGGCGGCGTAACCGACATCACCGGTGGCCAGGACAACGCTCGCGCTAACACGATCTGCGATCCGATGCGCAATATCAGTGGCGCCGATCCAACCGGAACGCCTTACGTCGTGAACGTCAATTGTTTCGCTCGGCCGACGACTCTCGGCGAGATCGGCAACACGCCGCGAAACTCGTTACGCATGCCGTCCATCTTCAACAGCGACGTCGCGCTCTTCAAAAACATTCCACTCGGCGAGACGCGCTCGTTGCAGCTTCGCTGGGAGGTCTACAACGTTTTCAATCACACAAACTTTAGAGACATCGATGCAGGGCTCGTCTTCGACGTCAATGGCCGCCAAACCAACACGCGTTTCGGAGCGCCTATCGCGGCGCGCACTCCGCGTGTGATGCAGGCGGGCATCAGGTTCAGCTTTTGAGTGAAGTTCCCGCAAAGGCGCAGAGACGCAAAGACAATCTCTGAATTCGACTTTGCGCCTTTGCGGCATGGCGGGATCTTGTGGTTTCAAGGAGGCTTGATCATGTTTTCGCTCAAACGTCTCGGGATCGCTTCGCTACTGGTCCTGGCTTCGGTCTCAGTTGCGCTTGCGCAGGCGAATGCAAAAGTCAGCGGTACGATCACCGATCCGAATGGCGCCGCGGTGCCGGGCGCGGTCGTAAAACTACTGAACCAGGCCACGAAGATCGAAGTTGAAACGACGACAAACGAAAGCGGTTATTTCAACTTCGTGAACGTGAATCCCGCGATGTACTCCTTGAGAGTCGAACTCCAGGGATTCAAAGGCGTGCACAGTGCTCCTTTCAACGTTGGCGTGAACGAAGCCGTCGTGCAGGACATCGCGCTGACGGTAGGAGCGGTGTCGGAAACTGTCGAGATAACCGCCGGCGCGGAGTTGATCCAGCAGGCCTCTTCAGATCTCGGCACGGTGATTCCGGAGAAGGTGGTCCAGGACCTTCCCTTGAACGGCCGCAACTTCACGCAATTGCTGACGCTGACGCCCGGAGTTACGCCGGTCTCAACCTCGCAGAACCGAAACGTTGGCGGCGTCGAAGGCAATGTCGGCATTCCCGGTTCCGGTTTTGCCGATCCGTCGTTTCATGGACAGCCAAACCGCTCGAAGCTCTATTTCTTCGACGGCATCATCAACACCAACGTTCGCGGACCGACGTACATCGTCATACCGAATATCGATCTGGTCCAGGAGTTTAAGGTAGTGGGCCACGACGCGCGCGTCGATTATGGTGGCGCAATGGGCGGTGTTGTGAACATGGTTTCGAAAGCTGGTGGCAGAAACTTTCACGGTTCGGCGTTTGAGTACGTGCGCAATGATGCGTTCGACGCGCGCAATCCGTTTGATGTTTGCACCAAGGCGAGATGTAAACCGGGACAAGGTGTGCCTGATAAGCCGTTGCCTTTCCGTCAAAATCAATTTGGCGCGACACTCACTGGTCCAATATTCCGAAACCACACGTTCTTCTCCGTTGGTTACGACGGTTGGCGTTACAGTCAACCAACGCTTGCACTCGCCTACGTTCCTACGGCGGCTGAAATAAACGGCGACTTCACGAACACACCGTTTCGTCGTCGCATCTTCAATCCGTATTCGACGCGACTCGTCGGCAACGCGTTTGTGCGGGATGAGTTTCGCTGTGACGCGTCGGGCGTTCCATTGCCGGTGGACGCACAGAAGCGACAGAACCAGGCGCTCGGAGCCCCGTGTTTCAAGATTCCTCAGGCGTTGATCTTTGCGCCGATGCAGAACTTCTTCCGCACCTATTCGCCGACGCCAAATCTATCAGGCGATCCGACGAACAACTTCGCGCAGATTCGTCCGTCAACCAACAACTCGAATAGTTTCCAGGTCAGGATCGATCATCGTTTCAGCGACAGCGACAATGTTTTCTTCCGCTACACGCAGCAGAATGTCACCGTTTTCAATCCGCTTGGAAATGAAGGATCGACAGGTGGCAGCGGCAAAGGCCGGAACTATGGCGGTGCGTGGACCCACACGTTTAGTCCGAACCTGATGTTCGACATTCGCGCCGGCTATGCCGGTCGACCGGGCGTCGATTCGAGCCAGCAGAACCAGCACGAGGCGGGCGTTGATACGTTGACTCAGAATGGTTTTCTTGACGTCGACAAATACGACGGACTGCTCGTGACACTTGCGAATTGGACCGCGGGAGGAAACAACAATTTCGGTGTCCGTGGCGCTGCACTGCGCGAGAACCCGAATTGGAGCGTCACGCCAAGCCTGACGTGGCTCCGAGGCAACCACAGTTTCAAGATGGGCGGCTGGTATCTCGAGGCTAAACGCGTCCAGTTGAATACGTTTCAAACGTACGTCTTCAACGACGAGCAGACGCGAAATCCGACCCTTGCGACAGGAACATCCGGGTTGTCGCTGGCGTCAGCACTTCTGGGCTTCCCAAACAACTTCAACGCACAGTTACCTGTCTTGCATGGTGGTCCAGTGCAGTTCAAGTACGGATCGTGGGCCGCATTTATTCAGGACGAATGGCGGGTGAAGCGAAACTTTTCGCTGACACTCGGTCTGCGCTACGACTACCTGACTCAACCAAAAACGACCGATGGCAGATTGTGGAACTCGCTCGATCTCGAAAACCAGAAGTGGATCATCGGCGCGACGGAGATGCCGGGGCTTTGTAGCGCGGTCCAATCTGCGCCGTGCATTCCGGACGCGTTCAGGAACGACGCGCACTTCGCAAACGTCGTTCTCGCGGGGAAGCAGTTTTTTGCACCGCCGCCGATCAAAGACAATTGGGGACCGCGAATCGGTATCGCCTGGACGTTGAACCCGCGCACCGTCATTCGCGCGGGCTATGGCTTGTACTGGGATGCACTTCCCGCGCGCAGCCAGTACGCACAAAACGATCTCGAAGCGACCGTTTGGCCTGACGCAACTGCTTTCGCCGGAACTGCAAACGCAAGCGCCGCATTCACCAACGGCACCGCGGCGAACATCATCCAGATTCAAGGACAGGGATTCGCCACACCGTTGCCGACGACAAACCCGTGGAGTCTCGGCGGTTTTCCAAACAATCCGAACT
Source organism: Pyrinomonadaceae bacterium (assembly GCA_035646355.1). Taxonomy (GTDB): domain Bacteria; phylum Acidobacteriota; class Blastocatellia; order Pyrinomonadales; family Pyrinomonadaceae; genus PSRF01. Next base: position 23,685 of record DASRPN010000161.1, read on the forward strand.
ACAAGGATCCGTACTCGCAGCAGTGGCACGTTGAAGTGCAACGAGAGCTGACGACGACCTCGATGTTTTCGATCGCGTACGTCGGTAGCAAAAACGGCCGGCTTCCTTATGCGGGCTTTGCGAATGCGGCGCGCCAGGCTTCGCCGAACGGGACGCCAAACTCCGTCATCGATGCTTTGCGTTTGATGCCGTGGGTGAGCGCGGGCATCACGTATACAACCAACACCGGCTACTCGAACTACAACGCGCTCGAGTCGAAGTTTCAACGGCGCTTCTCAAGAGGTTTGAGCACGTTGATCTCGTATACGTGGAGCAAGTCGATCGACGTCAGCAGCGGGTACTTCAACGTCGAGAATGGACCAGGCGGCGGCTCGACCATCCAGAACTACTTCGATCCGAGCACTGCGCGCGGCGTGTCGGGTTACGACATACCGCATTTCCTTTCCTGGGCCACTGTTTACGAGTTGCCGCTTGGGAAAGGCAAGCGATGGTTCCGCGATGGTCCAGGTTCGTGGATACTAGGTAACTGGCAAACAAACTTCATCATGCAGGCACGCTCCGGTGCGCCGTTTAACTTGCAAGTCACAGGAGATCTTGCGAATCTTCGCGGCAGCGCACCGACTGCTCCGGGAAACTATCTTCGTCCGAACCTGATCGCCGATCCGTTTGTGCCCGGTCCTGTCGCGGCGAATCCGGATCCTGCGTGTCAGCGAACGATTTCGCAGGGCGGTAAAGCAGCGGACCAGGTGCGCACGATCGCGAGTTGGTTCAATCCATGTGCGTTCGGAATTCCATCGGGATCGTTTGGCAGTCTCGGTCGCAACGCGTTTCGCGGCAAGTCGGTTTTCAATACCGACCTTTCGTTGTTTAAGAGTTTTCCGATACGGGAAAACTGGCAGTTGCAGTTGAGAGTTGAGACCTTCAACGTGTTCAATATTCAAAACTGGGACACGCCGGCCGCTGCAAATCTGATTCTTAACACAAACGCTACTACGCTCGCGACTAACGTAGGACGCATTTCAACTCTGGCCGCGGGCACAAACCCACGGCAGATACAGTTTGGAATAAGACTGAACTTCTAATGGCGTTTCTATGCGCTCTATTGATCGTGGTGGGCCTTGGGTCCACCACGCAGCAGCAAAACTCACTTCCGCGCGTCTTTATTCTGGACGCGAAACAGAAACCTCCGCTCGCTAAACTCGAAGCTGACGCACGCAAAGCTTTCAACGCTGGTCCATTTACCGTCACAAGTAAATCGGTCACGCCTCCGAGTGGCGACAAGCGCGACTACATGAGTCAGGCGCCGTACTTCTGGCCCGATCCGAAAAGCCCGAACAGTTTGCCTTACATTCGCCGCGACGGTGAACGTAATCCCGAGATCGACGAGATCACCGACCATCGTGTGAAGGATCAGATGGAGGCGGCAGTCGAAACGTTAGCGCTGGCTTACTACTTCACGCGTCGCGAAGAGTTCGCCGCGCGGGCCGCCGAGTTGTTGCGGGTGTTCTTCCTGAACCCGGAAACACGGATGAATCCGAATTTGCAGTTTGCGCAAGGGATTCCGGGAATCAATACGGGACGTGGGATCGGACTGATCGAAACGCGCGGGTTGGTACGCGTGGTCGATGCAATTGGACTGCTCGCTGGATCGAAAGCATGGACCAACGCTGATCAGCGCGGGTTGGAGAAGTGGTTTCGTGATTTTCTGCGCTGGATGCAGGAGAGTAAGCACGGACGCGACGAAGCAGCGGCGAAGAACAATCACGGTACGTATTACGACGTGCAAGTCATTTCATTCGCTTTGTTTCTCGGTAACACGGATCTGGCGAAGCGTGTTTTAAGAGACGCGCGATCAAAACGGATCGCTGCACAGATAGAACCCGATGGCAGTCAACCATTGGAGCTCGCGCGCACAAGAGCTTGGAGTTACAGCGTCGGCAATCTCGACGGGTTAATGAAGCTCGCGCGTCTCGGTGAAAACGCAGGAGTTGATCTTTGGAACTACGAGACAAGCGATGGACGCAGTATTCGGAAAGCGCTTGAATTTCTGGTTCCATTCGCCCGCGGCGATAAGAAGTGGACGTATCAGCAACTCGGCGAGTGGCAACCGCAAATCCTTTCTCCATTGATTGAGCGCGCGAAAAAGCATTACACGGCGCAAAGTTGGCCCCATCCGATCCCCGCACGCATTCGCGATAGCAATAACAAAGAGCTGATGGTGATGACGCTCGGCGCCGTCAATCCGTCGATCGCCGATGGCACATTCGATCCCGTCAAGGATGAAATGCGTCTTCACGACGGCTCAGTGATCAAGAACTACTTTCGCGACACGCTCAAGATCAAATACTTCCACCCACTCGACAAATCGCGTTTTCCGCTGCCGCCGTCAGGTTGGTGTTCGTGGTACTTCTTTTACCAGGAGATCGATGAAAACGAGATCAAGCAGACGGCGAAGTGGATTGCCGTCAACTTAAAAGACTACGGTGTTCACTACGTGCAGATCGACGACGGCTGGCAAGGCACCGGTCGCGGCCTCGGTGAGAATCGCGACTGGTCCACCATCAACAACCGTTTTCCCGGCGGCATGGATGGCCTCGCGCGTTACATCAAGTCGCTCGGATTAAAGCCCGGCATCTGGCTCGCGCCGCACGGGCAGAGCAACGCGTCGGTTGTGAAGAATCACCCGGGTGTTTTCATGATGAAGCCGGACGGAACGTCGGCCTCGAGCACCTGGGAAGGAATGTATCTCGTCGATCCATCCGCACCCGAGTCGCAAAAGTATTTGAAAGACCTTTTCGCGAAGCTTTCTGGTTGGGGTTACGAGTATTTCAAGATCGACGGGCAGCCTATCGTCGTGCGCGAGTACCGCAACAAGAAAGATTTCATGAAGTCGCCGGCCGCTGATTCGGACGAGCTTTATCGCGATACGTTGGAGAGTATTCGCGAGGCGATCGGTCCTGATCGTTACCTGCTCGGTTGTTGGGTGATTCCCCTCGAGGGCGTCGGCTTAATGAACGGGTCGCGCATCGGCGCCGATGTGCTGCCGAACTGGGACGGGTTCAAATTCGCGATGCGTGCGACGATGCAATATTACTTTCTGCACAACATCGCATGGTACGCGGATCCGGACGTGTTCATCGTGCGTCAGCCGTTGCCGCTGGAGCAGGCGCGGGCATGGGCCACGTTGCAGGGTTTGACTGGACAAGCGGCTTTGATGAGCGACCGGTTGACCGATCTGTCGCCGGAACGCGTTGAATTGATCAAGCGTGTGTACCCGGCGGTTGATATTCGGCCGCTTGATCTCTTCTCGTCGGATCGCAACAAGCGTATCTGGGATCTGAAGATCAATCATCTCGGGCGCGAGTATGACGTCATCGGTGTATTCAACTTTGACGACAGCAAGTCGACGCCGATGTTTGTTAACTTTCGCGATCTCGGATTGCCGGGAGACAAGTTGGTCCATGTGTTTGACTTCTGGAACAAGGAATATCTGGGCGCGTGGGAAAGGGGAATCAGTGTCGAACTTCCGCCCGCCAGCACACGCGTGCTGACACTGTTGCCCGCGAGTGATCAGATTCAGTTGGTTTCCACGAGCCGTCACATCACGCAGGGCTGGGTCGATCTTGTTTCGCATTCGTTTGATGCGGCGCGGAATACTTATTCGGGGCGAAGCAAGGTCGTGAAAAACGATCCTTACGAGCTGCGCTTCGCTTTTCCTCAAGGGAAATATTTCGCGATCAAGACCGCAACGGCACGCAGCCGCACGGGACGTCTGCCGGTGCGAATTACGAACCATCAGGGTTGGTCCGCGATTGAGATCACATCGCCGCAGACGGAAGAGGTTTCATGGAACCTCGTATTTGAACCCGCGCCGGCCTACCGCTTCCCGGTACGCGAGCCGGCGAACCTTTGGGCGGAACGAGCGGGCCTCGACGGCGCGAATCTTCGTTGGACCGTGCCGCATCAACCAGCGGCCGGCTATCAAATTTCACTGAATGGATCCGTGGTTGGTTTCACGTCAACGCAGGTTTTTGCTGTACGCGGTCTCGACGCAAACACTGCGTACACTGCCGAAGTCAGAACGGTTTGGCAGGACGGAAAGTTAAGCGAGAAGAAGGCGCAACTTTCGTTTACGTTGCAAAAGATCCATTCGCCGGAAGTTTTTGTTTCCGATCTCGATCCGGTTCGTTTGACGCCCGGGTGGCGACAACCCGAGATGAACCGGAATTTCAACAGTGGCGGCTTGATTGTCGGCGGGCGGCATTTTGCAAAAGGCATCGGCATGCCGACCAATTCGGAGATCGAGTTTGAGTTGAATGGAACGTACGACGATTTCGTCGCGCTCGTGGGCATTGACGACGAGTTCAACAACCAGGATGCGAAGGCGCAGTTTTTCGTGTTTGGCGACGGGAAGGAGTTGTGGTCCAGCGGCGAGATGAAGAAGGCTGACGGCACGAAAGCCGTGAAGGTATCAGTGACGAGTGTGAAGCGATTGATGCTGCGAGTCAGGCGCGTTGGTGAAGGCGGCCGGATTCATGCCGATTGGCTCGATGCGAAGTTGGTCCGTTAAATCCGTGTAAAAATGATTTCTCGTAGAGAGCTTCTTCAGTTAGCAGTCGTTGCTCCATTTGCGACGGCGCTAAACTCCGTAATCGACGGCGTGAAACTCACGCAGCGCTGGCACGGGCGGATTTGTGAATCGCAGCTAACGAATCAAACCACGCAGATCAAACGAATTCCCGAAGTCGTGCTCATGGATTTGCAACTGCCATTCCCACTCTCGACGCGTCTTTACGGCGAAGGCTTCCAAATGCTTTCACAAACGGGCGGCACGTTGGGCCAACCTTCCGACCTCGGCAATTACACTGACGCCAAACACTACAAAATGCCCGCGCCAGAAGGTTCCAAAGCTCTCTACGGCATGATGATGCTTTCCCCATCACCAACCGACAACCACTTATTTGCATTCACTTCGTGCCGGCGCTTCACCGGTCAGTTTTACTTGAAAGGCCAATCGCTAAAGGTCGTAGTCGACACCGAAGGACGCGAACTCCGGCCGGGCGAAACATGGCAGCTCGAATCGTTCATGCGTGACTCAGGAGCCGATCGCGAGCGCTTAATCGAGACACTAGCGTCCCAATTGGTCGCGAACCATCCACCGCTGCGATTCCCAAATCCACCGACTGGTTGGTGTTCGTGGTACTGCTTTGGACCACGCGTTACGGCGCAGCAAGTGCTCGACAATCTCGACTTCATCGCGAAACACACACCCGGACTGCGCTATGTGCAGATCGACGACGGCTACCAGCCCGCGATGGGCGACTGGCTCGAGACGGGCGCCGCATTCGGCGGCGACGTGCAGGGCGTGCTCAAACAGATTCGCGCTCGCGGCTTTAACCCCGCCATATGGGTCGCGCCTTTTGTCGCGGAGGAAAAGTCGCATGTCTTTCAACAGCATCCGGATTGGTTTGTGAAAGACAGCGACGGCAAACCCTTGCGCTCAGATCGCGTAACGTTCGGCGGCTGGCGTCGTGGTCCATGGTACGTGCTGGACGGCACGCACCCGGAGGTGCAACAACATTTCGAAAAGTTCTTTCGCACGATGAACCGCGAGTGGGGTTGCACGTACTTCAAACTCGACGCGAACTTCTGGGGCGCGATTCACGGCGGACACTTTTACGACCGGCGCGCGACGCGTGTCGAGGCTTACCGGCGTGGCATGGAGGCGATCCTTCGGGGGGCCGGCCGTAGTTTCGTGCTCGGTTGCAATCATCCGATCTGGCCGTCGCTCGGATTGATTCATGGGTCACGCAGTTCGAACGACATCAAGCGCACGTGGGAACGCATCGCGACGACCGCGCGTCAGAACTTGAGTCGCAACTGGCAGAACGGACGCCTGTGGTGGAACGACTCGGATGCGATCGTGCTCACAGGCGACTTGCCCGACAATGAGTTTCAGTTTCACGCGACGGCAATCTATGCGTCGGGCGGGATGATCTTGTCGGGCGACGACCTGACGAAGATCAACGAACAAAAACTCGCGATGCTGCGCAAGTTGCAACCTCCGACTGGCGTTGCAGCACGGTTTGACAACGATTCGTTTGGCATCGGCCGCGTCGATCTTTCGAAAAGGCGTCAGGTTATTTCTCTGCTGAACTGGGAAGACGCGCCGCAAACAATCGCGGTTCGACTAAAACGGCGCACGCGCATCACGGATTTCTGGACTGACGCTCCACTCGGAACGCATTCAGATCAATTTACCGTCGAGTTGCGCGGCCGTTCCGGACGGCTGTTGATCTGCGATTGATTCGTCTGTTGATCTGTGTCGATCTGTGGTTAAAGTAACGGCCATGCATCCGAACACACTCCGTGAAAAGCTCTACGGCGTGATCGCTTTCCCCGTCACACCTTTCAAAGACAATCTGGCACTCGATCTTCCCGGGCTGCATAACAACCTCACAAAACTGCTGGAACATCCGATCTCGGCTGTCGTCGCCGCGGGTGGCACGGGCGAGATGTACTCACTGACACCGGCGGAATACTCGCGCGTCATCGAACTGACTGCCCATGCGATTGAAGATCGCGTTCCGGTGATCGCGGGTGTCGGTTTTGGCCAACGACTCGCAATCGAGATGGCGCAGGCGGCTGAAAAAGCGGGTGCTGACGGTATCCTTGCGTTTCCGCCTTACTATCCGAACGCAGAAGAGGACGGCTTGTTTGAGTACTATCGCGCGATCGGCGCGGCGACGTCGCTCGGCATGCTGATCTACAGTCGCGACTGGGCCACGTTCACACCGGAGACGGTCGAGCGTTTGACTTCGATCCCGACGCTCGTTGCGTGGAAAGACGGTCACGGAGATATCCGGCGTTTGCAGGCGATCATTAATCACGTCGGCGAACGACTGCATTGGATTGGCGGCGCGGGTGACGACATGGTTGCCGCGTACTACAGCATCGGTCTTCGCACTTTTTCGTCGAGCATCGCGACCGTCGCACCGCGGCTGTCGTTACGGCTTCATGAGTTAGGCGAAGCAGGGGACAACGAAACGCTGATGGAGTTGCTCGATCGTTGTGTCGTGCCGCTCTTTGCGATCCGCGCGCGACGCAAGGGTTATGAAGTATCGACGATGAAAGCGTTGATGGAGATGGTCGGTTTGAATGCCGGTCCGGTGCGGCCGCCGCTCGTGAACGTTAAGCCCGAAGAAGAAGATGAGCTCCGCGCAATTCTCGCGACGTGGGAAAAATTCCTGTGAGAGTACTGATTCTCGTTCTATCCGTGTTCTTGCTGTCGTTTCCGCAGAGGAGCACCTATCGCGATCTAAACAAGAACGGCCGCATGGATGTTTACGAGAATCCGAAGGCGCTGATCGATGCGCGAGTCGAGGATCTGCTCTCGCAGATGACGCTCGAAGAGAAGACCTGCCAGACCGCCACCCTCTACGGCTACAAACGAGTGCTTCAGGACGAGCTGCCCACCGCGAAGTGGAAAAATGAGATATGGAAAGACGGAATCGCCAATATTGACGAGCACAACAACGGCTGGGGTCCTGGCGCGAAAAGCGTTTATGCGACGGACATCGAGAAGCACGTCTGGTCCATGAACGAAGTGCAGCGCTTCTTCGTGGAGCAGACCAGGCTTGGCATTCCAGTGGATTTCACCAACGAGGGTTTGCGTGGTGTTGCCTTTACAAATGCAACCGGGTTCCCGTCGCAATTAGGCATGGGCCATACATGGGATCCTGAGCTCGTCCGTGAGGTCGGACGCATCACGGCGCGTGAGGCACGAGCGCTTGGTTACACGAACATCTACGCGCCGACACTCGACGTTACGCGCGATCAACGTTGGGGCCGAGTTGAGGATACATACGGCGAAGATCCGTTTCTCGCTTCACGGCTGGGTGTCGAAATGGTGAAAGGGTTGCAGGAGAACTACACCGTCGCCGCGACAGCGAAACATTACGTCGTTTACAGCGCGACGAAAGGCGCTCGCGGTGGCGAGGCGCGTACCGATCCGCAAACTTCCCCGCGAGAGGTCGAGAACATTTTCCTGCCGCCGTTTGCTGCGGCGATCAAAGAGGCGGGACTTCTTGGCATCATGAGTTCGTACAACGACTTCGACGGCGTGCCGATCACCGGCAGTAAGTACTGGCTGACGGATCGTCTGCGAAAAGATCTTGGCTTCAAGGGCTATGTCGTGTCAGACAGCGCCGCTGTGGAGTATCTCTACAACAAACACGGCGTGGCTGCGGACATGAAAGAAGCGGTCAGGCAGGCTATCGAGGCAGGTCTGAACGTCAAAACGAATTTCACGCGGCCTGAAGACTTCATCCTCCCGTTGCGCGAACTCGTGCGCGAAGGAAAGATCTCGATGAAGACACTCGACGATCGCGTGCGCGATGTGTTGCGCGTGAAGTTTTTAATTGGATTGTTTGATCGACCGTACATCGAGGATGCGAAGCAAACGCTCGCTGTTGTGAATTCTGCGACGCATCAGCGCGTCGCGTTGCGAGCGGCGCGCGAGAGCATCGTGCTGCTGAAGAACGACCAGAACGTTCTTCCACTTAGCAAACAGATCAAATCAATTGCCGTCGTTGGTCCAAACGCGGACGATCCGAGTCTGGCGCGGTACCGTTATGGTCCATCGGCAGTCGAAAGCGTAACGGTGCTTCAGGGAATCAAGAACTTGTTGGGATCCGATGTGCAGGTCAACTATGCGAAAGGTTGCGAAGTTGTCGACGAACGCTGGCCCGAATCTGAAGTTTTACCGGAGCCACCGTCCGCTGCGGAGCAAGCCGGCATCGCCGCTGCCGTCGAGGCTGCGAAACGATCCGAGGTTGCGGTGGTTGTTCTCGGTGATTCGCGCCGCACGGTTGGGGAGAGCTTGAGCCGCACTAGTCTGGATCTTCCTGGTCGTCAACTCGATCTTGTGAAAGCCATTCATGCGGTGGGCAAACCAGTGGTCGTGGTTTTACTTAATGGTCGCCCGCTGAGCATCAACTGGGTGAACAAATTCGTGCCCGCGATCGTGGAAGGTTGGTTTCCCGGCGCGCAAGGTGGCACAGCGATCGCGGAGGTGTTGTTTGGTGATTACAACCCGAGCGGCAAACTCACCGTCACGTTTCCGAAGACGGCGGGTCAAATCCCATTCAACTT
>DASRPN010000162.1:0-2729 GCA_035646355.1 Pyrinomonadaceae bacterium
GAAACTACGCGTCGCGTCGCGAAGCAACCTGACCGAGTGAAGAAAATTGTGAATCATCAGTGGTTTGAAAACGTTCAACTCGAAATTTCCTTGCGATCCGCCGAAGCTCGTCGCGAGGTCGTTGGCGAAGACCTGCACGGCAACCATCGTCAACGCTTCACTCTGCGTCGGATTTACTTTGCCGGGCATGATCGACGAACCGGGTTCATTTTCCGGTAGTACCAACTCGCCGAGACCGCAACGTGGTCCAGACGCGAGCCAGCGAACGTCGTTTGCGATCTTCATTAACGACGCCGCCAACGTCTTCAACGCACCGCTCGCAAACACAAGCTCGTCGTGCGCGGATAAAGCGGCAAACTTGTTGGCGTGTGATTTAAACGGCAGTCCGGTTAGCTGTGCGATCTTCGCGGCGGCGCGTTCGCCGAACTCGGGATGGGAGTTCAAACCAGTACCGACGGCGGTGCCGCCAATCGCGAGATCGAGCAGTCCCGGCAGTGAGAGTTTCAGACGTTCGATGTCGCGCGCGACGAGGTTGGCCCAGCCACCGAACTCTTGATCGACTGTTAACGGCGTCGCATCCTGCAAATGTGTGCGACCGATCTTCACCACGCCGGCGAATTCTTTGGCCTTTGCGTCGATCGCCTCGTGCAGGTGTTCGATCTGCGGGACCAGCTCGTTCAACTGTTCGGCGGCGGCAATGTACATCGCAGTTGGAAACGTGTCGTTAGACGACTGCGACATGTTGACGTCGTCGTTTGGATGGATCGGCTTTTTGCTCCCCATGACGCCGCCGACAATCTCGATTGCGCGATTCGAGATCACTTCGTTGGCGTTCATGTTAGTTTGCGTGCCGCTGCCCGTTTGCCATATGCGTAGCGGGAAATGATCGTCGAGTTTTCCTTCGATCACCTCTTCGGCCGACTGAATGATTAGCTTCGCTTTATCGGACGGAAGCTTTCCGAGTTCTTCATTCACCTGCGCGGCGGCTTTCTTGAGAATTCCAAAAGCGCGGATCAACTCGCGCGGCATGCGGTCGTCGCCGATGTCGAAATGATGAAGTGAACGTTGGGTTTGCGCACCCCAGTAGCGGTCGCTCTCGACCTCAATAGCGCCCATCGAATCGGTTTCAGTTCGTGTTTTAGCGGATTGTTCAGGGGATTGTTGAGCCATCGTCGCTTTGATCTTCGCGCAGGAAGCGCCGATTGGCAAGTAGTGATTCGCCGGATCCCGATCTGAACGGCGCTTGAACGGAAGTGGGCTATGTATTACAGTGCGGACGTTTTCAGATCCCCTTTCGGTTAGTTAGCTTCCCCCAATAGCCAAAATGTCCAATGTCCACCCCGACAACGCCGAATTGTCGGCCTTACATCAACGCGCCCTTATCCTCGTTGTCGAACGAAACCCGGTCGTACAGCGCCTCGAACGCTACTTTCTCGAACAGGCGGGTTACACGGTCGAGTTCGCATCTGATGGCCAGTTTGCCCTGGAGCGGGCGCGGGAGTTGCGCCCAAAGATCGTCGTCACCGAAATCATGGTGCCGGTGGTCGACGGGCTTAGCCTTTGCCGCATCCTCAAGTCAGAACCAGCTACCGCGCACGCGCGAGTCCTCATCTTCAGCCATCTGCACGCCGAAGATCGTGCCCGCGAAGTTGGCGCCGATGCATTTCTATTGAAACCTTTCAGCGAACAGCTGCTAATCGAAACTGTCAAAAAACTGATCGCTTCGGCAACTGCCAAACCAAACGCCAGTAAGGAAAGTTCAAATGACTGACCGCATTGCAACCGGTTGTGTCGGGCTCGACGAGATTCTCCATGGCGGCATTCCGTCCAACACCATCACCGTCCTGATGGGTGCACCCGGCACCGGCAAAACGATCATGGCGGAAAGCCTCGCTTTCTGTAACGCGACTGATGAGAAACCGGCTCTCTACTTAACCACCCTTTCGGAACCGCTCGAAAAGTTCATCTTCCACGGGCAACGCTACAACTTTTTTGATCCAACAAGGGTTGGCAAGTCCGTCATTTATGAAGACCTCGGAATCAGCGTGCGCAATGCGGGAGTCGAAAAGCTTGCTGAGATCGTCACCGACTTGATCGGCAGATACAAGCCGGCATTCCTTTTCATCGACTCGTTTAAAGCATTGAACGAGCTGATAGATTCGGCTAACAAACGACGCACCCTCATTTACGATCTGGCGAGCGTCCTGACGGCCTACGATTGCACGTCATTCCTGATCGGCGAGTATTCGGAGGCGATGACAACTGATCTACCCGAGTTTGCGATTGCCGACGTCGTTCTGAACCTGATGAAGTATTCGACAAATGTTCGCGAGCAGCGTTTTCTCAGGGTTGAAAAGCTTCGCGGATCAGCCTCAAGTCCCGGCCTGCACGCCTTTTCGATAAGCGAAGAGGGCATCCAAATGTACCCGCGGCTGCTGAGCCCGCGCGTTGCTCCGACCTACGAGCCAAAAATCGAGCGCGTTAACTCAGGCATTGTAGGTCTGGATGAATTGATTGAGCAGGGTTTCTGGCGCGGCAGTTCGACATTAATCGCCGGACCGAGCGGCTCGGGAAAAACGATAATGGCGCTCCACTTCATCAGGGAAGGGGCGCTTCGCCAGGAGCCGGGCCTTTATGTCGGTTTCCAGGAGAATTCCTCGCAGATGGCACGGATTATGCTCAATCTGGGCTGGAACGCAACGGAATTACTCGGAAACGGTAAGTTCGAG
>DASRPN010000163.1:0-17521 GCA_035646355.1 Pyrinomonadaceae bacterium
GCCCTCAGGAAGGGGACATGGTTTGCAAGATCCCGCCGGAGAAATCAGTCGAAGTGAATTCGCCGCGAGCCGTGCACAGGAAGACAAGGACTCACAATCCATTGAATTCGAATGTTAGCACCGGTCCGCCGCTAAGCGCGCGGATACAAAGGCGAGCGCTCGCCACCGTTTGCTCCTAGCACTGGCGCAAGCCGGCGGAGATCATTTAAGATGACGGCGTTTTTACATCATTAACCTCTCGGAACTGATAGTCTGTTTGTGCGGTAGGTTGCTGATGTAGAGAACTTATTGCCCGCTTGGCTCAGTGGTAGAGCACTCGCTTCACACGCGAGGGGTCAGTAGTTCGAATCTACTAGCGGGCACCATCAGTTCAGAAACGGGGCGAACAATCGTTCGCCCGTTTTGCTTTTTGGCCGTGAGTCCAGCGGGGCTCGTCCTGGCTATTGGCCCAAGCAGTTCACCTGAAATTCAGATTGACGCTGATCGCTTCGCCCGGTTATTAATTCTCACCGTGAGCACAAAGAAAAAGTCCCGAACGAAACCAAAACGCGCCACAAAGATCATGTTAATCCGTCACGCGGAGAAGCCGGCCAAAGATGGCGCCCCTTTCGGAATCACAGCCAAAGGCGAACGTAGTAAAGAGTCACTCGAGGTTCGCGGGTGGCAGAGAGCAGGCGCTTTGGCAAATCTGTTCGCCCCGACAAACGGCCGTTTTCAACACCCAGCTCTCGCCAAACCGCAGCACCTGTACGCCTCAAGAGCGCTGCGACGAAAAGGCAGCAGACGACCGATGGAAACGCTCACGCCGCTCGCGCAGAAACTCGCAGTTCGAATCCACTCGAATTTTCAGCGAGCTGAATACGAAAGCATGGTGGAGGAAGTGGTCCTATCTAAGGGAGTGGTGTTGATATGTTGGCAACGCGAATACATTCCTGACATTGCTTCTCACATCCTCGGCAACGACAGGATTGCGCCGCCGGAATGGCCGGACGACTGTTACGACATGATCTGGGTGTTTGATCTGCTTCCCTCGCGATTGAAGTACTCGTTCAAACAAGTTCCGCAGAGGCTTCTCGAAGGCGATCTGACCACGCCTATAAAATAAACAGCATCACTTAATAACAGCCTTGACAATCGCCAGCTGCGCGCGAATGCGCGTCGCCTTGTCCTGAACCTCAGTCGCGAGCGCGAGTGCGCCTTCAGCTTGTGCATCGGTCTTAGCGATAGCTCCAAGGGTTTCATAAAAGTTGAACGTATCAACCTGTTCCCTGCTTCCATGCCAACTGATCTCGCCAACACAACTCAGACTAACTCGTCGCATAACAGAGAACGTCTCATCCACGCGGTCTTTCATGCGATTAATTGCTTTTATACTCTCGCGAGTGGCGTACGTTGCTTCAGAGGCGTCAAACCGCGCATACAACGCGCCGACAGACAGCAGCACACCAGCCTGCAATTGAGCATCGTCCGAATCGCGCACAAGCGACCGCGCGCGGTTCAGCGCATCGAGCACCATCGGCTTATCTGGCTTCTTCAGCGCCGCAGTTGCGATTCGCACGAGAAGCACTGCCCGCTCTTCTTTAGCGCTGACTTTCTCAACGCGCTCCAACGCCCTGATCAGATCTCCACTCTCGGTTAGCGCGGCCACCTCGTCGTAATAAGTAAACTGAATTACGGCGTCGCGCTGTTCAAGATTGTCGATCCGATCAGCAACTTGTCTCGCTTGAGTAAAATCTTTCGCAAAGCTGTATGCGAGCGCGGCTTGCGCGTAGGCACGGTCTCGATTACACGTGTCAGGCAGTTTCTCGATCTCCGCGAGCTTCTCCTTCGCGTTATCGAGAGCATACTCCTCGGCCGACTGATCACTGGTCCGACTTCGCACCTCACGAATAAAACTCAGACGCTTTTCAATGTCGGCTCGGCGGGGTTCAGACGTACCAGCCAATGCCTGGCGATAAAGTCCTGACCACGCGGCTTCAGCATCCGGTAAATATCGCTGCACTTCCGGGAACAGATAAGACGTAGAGTAAAGTGCCAGCGCGTTGAGCAGCTCTGTGTCGGGATTCCCGGACTCGGCTGCTCTCTTCAGGGTGTTGGTGATCGCGACAAAAGCGAGTTGAAGATACGCCGCGGCCAGATTGGGTTGCGGTTTTAGACCGGGTATGCGCAGGCCACTAAAACCGGAAAACGCAGCCGGATCATGCGATCCTCCGTAGGCTTCTCCGTAACCGAGTGGATAACCTGCTAACCACAGAATCGAACTCAGTTCGAGAGAGCGCACCTGCCGGCTCTTCATGTAAGCATCGTAAATCTGCGCCGCGCCCGCTGGATCAGTTCGCGCGACCTCGAACAGGAACGATAGACCACTGAAAGTTGGACCAAGCGAAGCGTTTAGTTTTGCGAGCTCGATGGCAAACTTGGGGTCCGTTTTGAGTAATTCGCGGCCGATGTCGGCCGACCCTTCGCCCGAGTCCTTCTCTTCGGACCTTGCAGCCATCAGTCGCTTCATGAGTTCGGTCGCGAGCGCACGATCCCGCTTTGCGATTCTCGAGATGACAGGTGCAACGGGCGGATCTGTCTTCAAAGCCACCGCCGTATCGAATGCTTCAGTGAAAATTCTTCTTGCCTGCGGCTGATCGATTAGCCAATACGCGTCGCCCAGGTCAGCCATGACAACAGGGCGCTCCTGCTCGGGCTCAACCAAACGTGTCTCGATGATCAGAGAGTCGAGTAAAAACTTCCAGTGAGTTCGATCTTCCGCTGGCTTTTTAGTTTTTTGGACTGGTTTAGGAGCAGGCTTGTCGGTACGTTGACCGCGCGCACCATCCGGAAACGACAAGAGAATTAAAAACGCCGCCAGACAAATCACGGCCCTCGCAAGAAATGTCTTTACGAATAGATCTAACGACATCGTTCCGCACGATAGCATATGATGAAAGCTGTGGCCGAACAGCAAACTGAGTCTCTCTTCTCTTACGGTACGCTTCAGTCTGAAACAGTCCAACTTGCGATCTTCGGTCGACGACTCGACGGACAACCCGATGCCCTGGTCCGGTACAGAATCGTAATGATCGAGATCGAAGATCAAGATTTCGTCGTGACGAGTGGCACGCCGCACCACCGCAATCTTCGCTTCACCGGCGTCCAGTCAGACATCGTCGAAGGCACGCGCCTCCCGTTGACCAAGTCGGAACTCGATCTTGCCGACTCCTACGAACCCTCCAATTATGAACGTATTCAAGTTCAACTGGGATCGGGTGCAACCGCCTGGGTTTACATCAGCCGGAACTCCCGTTAATTTTCCCGCAAAAAATTTCTTCCAACGCTGTCGATTTCGCCGGTTGTCACTCGATCTAAAAGTAGAAACGAAACTTTGCGAGGGATGGTGATGACTACTTTTAAGAGTCTTGCCATCGCTTTGGTCCAAGATGGCTGCGAGCTTGAAGAGCTAGTGTCCGTTCACGATACTTTGCCAAAAGTCGTAAACAGGTTTTCTCTGTGCTCTCTGAGCCTTTGTGGTTAATAATTTGCTCAGGAAAATAACCACAGAGTCGCAGAGAGCACAGAGGTTGCACAGAGAAACAGTCCAGCAAGGGACTTTAGGCAAGCCCGTTCAGGAGCGACTACGATGCCAAACACGCCCCCAATCACCGCGAAGCGGTTTATCGAAGTGCTCAAGGCACTCAGCTCGCCGGAGGAGCGCGAGAAAACCCTGCGCTATTTCAAAAATACCGACGGAGATCAGTTCATCGGCGTCCGCATGGGCCAGGTGTTCGCGAATGCAAAAGAGTTCATCGATATGCCGCCGGCCGAGATCGAAAAACTACTCGACAACAAGATTCACGAGGTGCGCGCCGGCGGTTGCAGCATCATGGACAAACAGGCCCGTCGCAAAAGAACGACGCCGGAGCGACGCAAAGAACTCTACGATCTCTACCTGCGTCGTCACGATCGCATCAACAACTGGGACCTCGTCGACGTTTGCGCCATCCACGTGATCGGCGGTTATTTGACCGATAAACCGCGAGCCGTCCTTTACAAGCTGGCGAAATCGAAAAACATGTGGGAGCGGCGCACCGCGATCGTGAGCACGGCGTATTTCATCCGTCAGCGCGACCTCGACGACACGTTCAAGATCTCTGAAATGCTGCTCAAGGACAAAGAAGACCTGGTCCATAAAGCGACCGGTTGGATGCTGCGCTTCGCCGGCGACAAGGATCGAACGCGACTGCTCAGTTTCCTCGACAAACACGCGGCGGCGATGCCGCGTGTCATGTTGCGCTACGCAATCGAAAAGTTTGATAAGAAACAACGCGAACATTACTTAAGTTTGAAGAATAAAAAGGAGAGATGATGCAACCAGTCACACCGTTCTTATGGTTCGATAATAATGCTGAAGAGGCGATGAACTTTTACATCTCCGTCTTTAAGAATTCCAAGGTGGGTAGAGTCACGCGCTATGGCGAAGCTGGTCCAGGTCCTGCGGGCTCCGTCATGACCGTCGAATTTGAACTCGACGGACAGAAGTTTGTCGGTCTCAACGGTGGACCACACTTCAAGTTCACGGAAGCCGTTTCGTTCACCGTGAGGTGTGAGACGCAGGAAGAAATTGACTACTACTGGGACAAGCTGTCCGAGGGCGGCCAAACCTCACGGTGCGGATGGTTGAAGGACAAGTTCGGTTTATCGTGGCAGGTCGAGCCGCGTATTCTCGGCGATTTGATGGCCGACAAGGATCCGGAAAAGGCAAAACGCGTAATGGAAGCGATGCTGAAGATGGACAAGATCGATATCGAGCCAATAAAACGCGCGTACGAAGGAAACACCGATTAGACTGATTCTTTGAGCTTTCGCAGACGGGCAATTGGGCGGACGAGCGACTTTTTGATCTTGAGCATGTCCGCCCATAGATCTCCGGTTGCGGCGATTCGTTGGGCCATCGTTCGCAATGTCAAACTCTTTGGCCCAACCTCACCAGTCGCGACTTCTTCCCACGAACACGGAGCAGACACGGGTGCGCCAGGCCTTGCGCGTAGGGTGTAAGCCGCGGCAAAGGTAGCACTGTATCCGTTGCGACCCGTGTCCACGAGAATTCGCTCGCCACGATCGACCTTACTGAACTCCTGAGTAAGATGGTCCGGATCGCGTCTGACGAGGACCTGTCCAACGACGTGCGCAAAACGTCCAACTGTTCCGAAGTCCGACTTCCCGTCGAGGGGCACAGCGATGTGAAAACCCTTCGAACCCGTAGTCTTGATCCAACTTGGCAACCCGAGCTCGGTAAGCAGGTCGCGGAGACCCAACGCAGCCGCGCGCAGAGTATCCAGATCATCTGGCTTCATCGGATCGAGATCGAAAACGCAAACGTCCGGTTGATAAAGGTTCGGCGCACGTGAGGGCCAGACGTGGATCGTGATGCTGTTTTGATTCGCAAGCCAAAGCAGCCCTTCAGTGTCAGTAATGATCGGATGATGGACCGTTCCGCCATGCTTCGGTACTTCAACGCGTTCCAGCCAATCCGGAAAACCTTTCGATACATCTTTCTGAAAGAAACCCGGCGCCGCAATTCCGCGATGAAATCGTTCCATCGTGATGGGACGTCGTCGCAGGTGCGGCAACATCACCGGCGCGATCGTTTCGTAGTACGAAGCCAGTTCGCCCTTCGTGATCCCCTCGTCGGGGAACATGATTTTGTCAGGATGCGTGATGATCACTTCACTACACTCAACAGTCGCGGGTGTCGCAACTTTCCGTGTCCGGTCCATTCAATAAAACCTACACGCACGACGATCTCTGGTCGCACCCAGTGCACACGCAAACGCGGCAGACCAATTCCTTTCGTGAACGGCGGTTTTTCGATCTCGATTTTGTCGAGTCGTGCACGGAGGTTGAGAAGCATCTCGTTATCGAATCCGGTGCCGATTTTTCCGGCAAAGAGAAAGTCGTCGTCTTTGAAGTGACCGACGAGAAGCGCACCGAGTCCAACACGCTTGCCTTGGGGATCGGTGAAGCCGCCAACCACAAACTCTTCCGCCAACTCGCACTTCATCTTCAGCCACTGTTTCGATCGTCGATGCTCGTAGGTTGAATCGCGGCGTTTCGCGATGACTCCCTCCCAACCTTCTCGTTGCGCCAGGTCCCAAGGTGACGGATCTTCGACCAGATCGACGCGATGCAACGGCGATTGCAATGGCAGTTGGGCCAACAGAGCACGCCGTTCTTCGAGCGGCAGCGACATAACGTTCCGCCCGTCCAGCCACATCACGTCAAACACGTGATAGGCGACTTTTCCGCGGCCCCACGTAACTTCACCGTCAAAAATCGCGTCCTGCACCGGCAACTTCTTGACGGCGTCGACAACTGAAGGTATGTCTTGCAGGAGTTGATTGCGCGAGAACAGCTCGACGCTATCGCCGCTCTTATATGTGAGCAGCCGAATGCCGTCGTACTTGCGCTCGAAGATCCACTCCGGGCCCGTGAACCGATCCTGCGTCAAAGTGGCAGCCATCGGCACAAGCCATTTCGGAAACGAAGTCATGCAACCAAAGATTACAACAACATTGCCCATCCGCAGACGCGACTTTCTGCGAGGTGCGGTTCTGAACTCACGCGCTTGCGGGAACCAGTGATCTTCAACTGCACGGGCCTCGGATCGCGCGCACTCTTTGACGACCCGGATCTCATTCCGGTGCGCGGCCAACTCGAGGTGCTCCTGCCGCAACCGGAGATCGATTACTGCTACCTCAGCAGTGGTTACATGTTTCCACGACGCGATGGGATCATCCTTGGCGGCACGTGGGACCATGACGACTGGTCGCTAGCACCCAATCCCGAACAAGCCACCAGCATCCTCGAGTCGCACATCGAGGTCATGAAGGGACTCAAGCCCGCAGCCTAATTGGGCCAAACGCCCGACCACGAAGAAGTGAGTTTGACGAGGGAGTCCTCTCTCTGCGGCCCTCTGTGTATCCCTGCGTCTCTGCGTTTAAGGGCCATTCAACACAGGGGCCACAAAGAGACACAGAGGCCGCAGAGAAAAACGAGGCAGTTATACGACCAACATCTTAGTAGCGCCAACTCTTCACGTCGGCGCCCGGCGGCGCGCTCTTCAGAATCCGATCGAGGATCTTCGGCGCGTAGAATTGGTGATAACGCAGACGCGAGAAGGCGTTGGGCCGCGTGTGATCACCGTTCCAGCAGTGCTCGGCGCGTGGCTCGTAATCAACGACGCCGCCGTAAGGCGGGTTTTTAGTCGTCTTCAGGAAGTCTTCGACGAGATAGACCGCGTTATTCAGATAGTAATTGTCAGCCTCGCCGACGTAGATGTGAAGTTTACCTTCGAGCTTTGGTCCAAGCTTGGCCCAATCGCGTTGCAGGATGTGACCGAGGTCATAATGCTGACGCCAGTATTCAGCAACTGAACGATCAATGTCTCCGGTCAACTTGTTCCAGATCGGTTTCGGATAGCCGTTGCTTCCTACCGGCGAGTACACCGCTTCCCAAATATCAAACTGCCCACCGGAACGACTGTTCGTGCCGAGCGCGAGTTCCATGTGGTTCATGTCTTCAACTGTCGCCGACAACTCGCCGAGATAGTTTCGCTTACCCGGACGCGGCATTCGCTTCCACGGCGAATCGGCGTAGTAAGCGTTCTTATGTTCGTAGATATTGACGACTGTATACGCGCGGAAGTCGATCGGATCGGGACACGCGATCCAACTGCCGTTGTACTCATCGGGATAGAAGACCTGGACCGCCATTGCTTCCCAACCGCCAGTGGAACCGCCGTAAAGAAATCGCGCCCAGCCTTTGCCGATGCCGCGAAAACGCTTCTCAATTTCCGGGATCAGCTCGTAAGTAATGGCGTCGCCGTACGGTCCAAGATTAGCGGAGTTCACCGCGTATGAATCGTCGTAATAGGGATTTGCGTGCTGGATCTCGATAATGATGAAACGCGGGAAGTTTGGTCCGCTCCATTCTTTATAAAACTCGTGCGCGTGTTCCTGCTGGATGCGATTGTAGCCGGCGAGTTTGAAGCGTTCGCTGTAATCTGGCTTGAGATTTGGATCGGGTGGCGCTTCGCGAAAGCCACCGAAGTCCGACGGGAAATGGCCGTGAAAGATCGCGAGCGGATAACGCGCTTCGGGATGTTCGTCGAAACCAGCAGGCAGCAAGACGTGCGCGCCGAGGTGCATCGGTCGGCCCCAGAACTTCGTCAGGCGTTCGCTTTGAATCTTGATGTGCTTGACGTACTTCGTGTCTTTCGGCGGCTCGATTGGTGGAATCACCTTATCGAGAGTCAAAGCGATCCGCATCCCCGGCTGGACACGCATCTTCTGCGGCGTGCTGTAGAGATTTCCCGGCGCGCGATTCCATTGCTGACCCTCACCACGGTCCATCGGCAACTTCACCGTGTGACCGTCGGAGCGCTTAAACGTCTCGTATTTATGAAGCAGCGCCTGTACCCAATATTCACCCACCGGCAGTTGCGCCAGACTGCGAACCGGATAACCAAAAGCGCTCTGGTCCACAAGCTTCTTCTGTCCCGGTTTCCACGCGTCTACATCAACACCAAACACCTGCTGCGTCGTCAGATCTTCACTGATCTGAAATCGCGGTTCCTGTTTGTCGTTGGTTGAGATCAGGAGGAGCAAGCGTCCATCCAATGGCTCCTTACCGGCAGACTCAGGCAACGAGATCTCGAAACGTACGTTCGATTGGACCTGTGCGTTAGTTGAGAAACCAAACGGTAGCAACAGAACTAAGATGAGTGTGGATAATAAGTTTTTCATTTTACGACTCCACCGGCAAACCTTCGAGACGCATGATTGTAAGAGCGTTGGTTGTGGGACATGGCCCTGACCGCAGACGATAGTCAAACACCATGCGACCGTTACTTACTTCCTCGCGAAAATGGAAGTTCACTACTCCGTCGATCTCATCTGCCAGCTTAACCAATTCGAGATCGTGAGTGGCGACCAAACCGACTGCGGTGCTTTCCGATAACGAGCGGATGTAGGAACGGCTCCCGATCAATCGTTCGCGACTGTTTGTACCGCGAAAGATCTCGTCGATCAAAAATAAAACAGGCATTGTGTCGTCAGTCTTCGCCGCGGCGAGCAGCGCAGTCAGGCGTTTCACTTCAGCGTAGAAGTAAGATAGTCCATCCTGCACTGAGTCGCTTACCTTGATACAGGTGAATGGTCGAAACAACGACGTCTGAAGCTGATCCGCATTCACGGGTGAACCGGCGTAGGCGAGCGAAAGACTCACACCGATGGTCCGCAGAAACGTGCTTTTTCCCGCCATGTTTGAACCTGTCAGTATCACGATTCGCTGGTTTTGGTCCAACTCGAAATTGTTGCACACCTTCGTTTCAGGGTTCAGCAGTGGGTGGCCTAGTTTTTGTGCGGCGAACTGGTTCGGTTCCGAAGTGATTTGCGGAAATTTGTAATGAGGATTTAAGTAAGCAAGGTTTCCCAACGAGTTTAGCGCTTCTAACTGATACCAAGCGTCGAGCCATCGCGGCAGCAAATGCGTGAGATCTTTCTTCAACAACTCGAGCCGGTGCGTGAAGATGAAGTCCCACGGCACCACCACATGGACGAGGAACCAGAGAATCGGGTTGGTGCGAACGCCCAGTGCCGCCGCCAAACGGCCTAAACGTTTCATTTCGACAGACGGCTGCTTGTCCCGATCAGCAAAGGGCGCGCAAATCTCGGCCAGACGAGGCGTGTTCTTATAAGAGCGTGACTCCAGATAGCGAAAGACGACCTTGAAGTGCGTCAGCGCCTTTTCCAGTTCATGTATTTCACCCCAGGCCGACGCAATCCGCTTCTGCACGAGATACATTCCGCCCATGTAGAGCAGAAATGTGAACGGCCAAATTGACGGAATCACTTCGAGAGCGGTGAGAATGACGCACGCGATGTTCAATGCAGACAGCGCCGACAATACGAACACAGTCGGAAGCAACGAAGACTGCGGCGTGCTGCGTTCGATCCAGTCGACGAGTATTCGTGAGTTCCAGTGACTCGCACGACTACGCGGTTGCGCTGGTCCAACCGTATTGATACGCGCAACCGCCGACAACAACTGCAATCGATCGCGAAATAGTGAAAGATCCTTCAGCTCTTTCACCAACGCCTGGCGGTGTTCGATAACTTCGACGCTTGGCCGCACTGCCAACAGCCACGACTTCAATAGTTCGCTACCTTCGCTTGTCACAGCCGAGTCGATCAAGCGATGCAGCGATCGCTCCCCGACGATGTCCAGATCGCTAGCAAACGGATGATCCGCAAGCGCGAATGGCGATTGCTCAATTGGCGGCAGTCGATCCCAATCCAAATGAATGCGCGCGATCTGTAGTCTTTTGATCTCTATCAGGAGCGAAACGCGCGTGAGACTGTCGCGCACCTTGTTATGAAAAATCGTGACGACGGTGAACAGAATCGCGATCAATCCACCTGCGATCCATCCCGCCTTCGTGCCACTGACGTTGCAGAACGCCAGCGCCAGCAGTCCTCCGGCTATGAAGATGATTCTTCGCGCGTTCCAGTACTTGCTACTGATCTGGTTAAGAAATTCCGTCCGGCGCTGTAATCTCGTGATTTGCTTCTGGAGCTGGTGCAAACGGGTCATGCGCTGTCGAACATATCACGACAGCCCGCATTACCTCCTACCCCGACGCGATATGCTAAACTCCGCTGGCACGTTAGCGAGATTCAAGCGCGTTGAGGTAATCGCGCGGACAAGGGTAGACTCAGTGGACGCAGAAAAACTTAGCCATTTTAAAAACCTTCTTATCCAACAGCTTCGCCAGAACACCGAACAGATTCGCACCGATCAAGCGGCGGCCCTCGAACTTTACGACGACGGCGTCAAAGACAGCGTCGATCTTTCAGTGCAGGACTTAAATAAGGAGATCGCGCTTCGGCTCGGGGAACGCAGTTCCAAGGTCGTCGCCGATATCGATCAGGCGTTGTTGCGAATGAAGGAAGGCAGTTACGGTATCTGCGCCCGTTGCGGTCAGCCGATCGACGAGCGACGTCTCGAAGCAGTCCCCACGGCGCGTTACGACGCGCACTGCCAGTCGCTGATTGAAAGTGCGAACGGCGAAGACGAACTGCCTACGCTTTAATCACAAAAGGCACAAAAGACACAAGAGGCACAAAACAGAAGATAGACAGGGGAAGGCGTCCTGTCTTCTTTGCTTCTCTGCTCTTCCCTGTTTCCTGTCTTGTGCCTTTTGTGCTTTTTGTGCCTCTTGTGGCTACGCTTTTGGATGAGCCTTGTCGTAAACAGCAACCAGCTTCTCCATCGAGACGTGTGTGTAGACTTGCGTCGTCGAAAGACGCGCGTGGCCCAGCAGTTCCTGAATGTCACGCAGGTCGGCGCCGCTGTCGAGCAAGTGCGTGGCGAACGAATGCCGCAGCGCGTGCGGGCTGATGTTGTGCATGCCCGCGCAGATGCGGATGTATTTCTCAACCATCCTGCCTACTGAGCGAGTAGTTATTCGCGTTCCCTGATAGTTAAGAAACAGCGCTTCGTCGTCACGTTTCGACACCGGAGCATTGAACAGAAATTTGTCGCGGACAGTCAGGTAATTCCGAATCGCCTCAGCGGCAGGATCGCCAAACGGCACGATCCGTTGCTTACGTCGCTTGCCCGTGACGCGAATCAACTGGTTGCGAAAGTCCACATCCGCAAGATTCAGCGTCGTCAACTCCGCGACACGCACTCCAGTCGCATACATCAGCTCCAACATCGCACGATCGCGTTTACCAAGATCAGTTTCGATATCCGGCGTCTCGATAAACCGGATCGCCTCTTCGATCGAAAGATGTTTCGGTAGTTTCTTTTCTTGACGTGGCGTCGAGACTAGTTTCGCGGGGTTGAGTTCGACGACTCCTTCACGCACCAGAAACTGAAAAAACGTGCGCAGCGCGGCGAGTTTCCGCGCGATCGATGATTTCGTCTTTTGCGCGTTGTGAAGTTCGCCCATCCACTCGCGGATCGTTAGGTGATCGATCTGGGAAAGCTCGGGAAGTTTGCGTTTTTTACCGGACGCGGCCGCGGGCGCGAGGAAATCGACAAACTGTTGAAGGTCGCTGGCGTAGTTGCGTAAGGTGTGGGCGCTGACGTTGCGTTCGTAACGCAGGTGTTCGAGAAATTGCTCGATCAGCTTCTCCATAGTTAGCGAGAGTCAGCTACCATTCGCCGGAACCGCCTCGTTTCTTCGGCGCATAATAACCTCTTCGCGCGCGAATGCGCACATCATTTCTCGATTTCACAGTCAGCTCGAGCAAGTGCAAACGGCCGTCATGATGATCCATGCTCGGGTAGTAACTCAAAACGTACTGCTGGGATAGATCGGCGGCGATCTGATCGAATGCGAGATCGAGTTGGGCAGTGGTCTTCGGAAGATAAACTGCGCCGCCGGTTTGTGACGTCAACTGCTCCATCCGGCGCTCAGCCGCAAGCGCGCGCAGATTCGCACCGTCGTACAGACCAGTTTGGACCACGTAGATCTGGCAATCGTCGGCGAGGACGTGTTGCAATACCGCGTCGAACTCGGTGTGACGGCTCGTCGTTTCGATTCCGTCTGAAACAATAACCAGCACACGGCGTCCAGGGTATGGCTTCAAGTAATCGGCGGCGCCGATGATCGCGTCGAACAGCGACGTGCCGCCTTCGGGCTTGCCGAACATTGTGATCGTATGTTCGAGACGTGCAATGTCTTTCGTCAGTGGTTGGGCCAGGTAGCTGTCAGTTTCTATGGAATAGATTGCGGCCTCGTCCTTCGGACGCAGGACTTTGCGAAAGAAACGAATCGCAGCTTGCTTTTCAAACTCGCGTGCCGCGTCGAGACTGCCGCTGTTATCGAAAAGCAACGTGAGCCGCACGGCTGTTTCGGATCGCGTTAACTCGGTCAACGGTCGAACCGTTCCGTCGACGCGCAGTTCGAAGTCTTCCAACTTCAGATTCACAATCGCGGCGCCGCGTTTGTCTACAACTGACACGGGGATCGGGACGAGGTTGGAAGTGATGCGAACGATATCGTCTTCTTCAACTTCGTCTCCGGAAGTTGAAACGGGACGTGGAATCGAACCGCCGGGGCGAGTCGGATCGGGACCGGCCGGCTTACCTCCCTTTCCGGGTTCATTGCGCCGGCCCGATTGACTCCAAACAGGCAGAGCGACGCACAGCGTGAGCACGACTGGCCAAAAGCCCAGCAGAAAACAGCGACGGCGCATTAGCCTGCTGAAATCTGTGCCGCTTCTTTGTGATTTTCTCGGAGCCACTCAGTCCATTCCTTCAACGCTAATTCGACCTGGAGTTTCCGGCGTTCATGTTTCCTACGTACGGTGCGTCTGGCAGTTTCGTCCAAAGGTGGCAACAGTGCGAAGGTGATGTTAACCGGTTGAAAGTTTTTCGTGTCAGCGTGGGAAACGTAACGGGCGAGTGCACCGGTTGCGGTCGCTGCCGGAGCTTCGATTAAGCCGCGGCCGAACGCTTGTCGCGCTGCGTTTATCCCCGCGATCCAACCCATCGCGACCGATTCAACATAACCCTCAACTCCCGTGATTTGCCCAGCAAAAAAGACGTTTGGACGCTCGCGCATCTGCATGGTCGCCCCCAGCACGCGCGGTGAACAGATGTAGGTATTGCGATGAATCTGGCCGAACTGGAGAAACTCGGCGTTTTGCAGTCCCGGAATGAGTCGCAACACTCGCGCTTGTTCGCCGTATCGTAGATGATTCTGGAAGCCCACGAGGCTGTATGCGTCGGCCATTAAATTTTCCTGCCGCAACTGCACGGCGGCGTGGGGCTCGCGGCCGGTGCGCGGATTGCGCAAACCAACGGGTTTCATCGGCCCAAAACGCAACGTGTCGACTCCGCGACGCGCCAACTCTTCAATAGGCAAACACGCCTCAAACCAGCGCGTCTCTTCAAAACGTTGCAACGGGACGCTGTTCGCTTCGAGCAGCGCCTGATAAAAGCGCGCGTACTGCTCTTCGTCCATCGGGCAGTTCAGATAATCGTCGCCGCCTTTGTCATAGCGGGCCGCACGAAAAGCGATCGACGTATCGATCGAGTCGGCTGAGACGATCGGGGCGATCGCGTCGTAGAAGTACATTTGATCGCTGCCGGTGAGTTTCATGATCTCCGCCGTCAACGCTTCGGAAGATAGAGGACCAGTGGCGATGATTGTGATCTGATCTTCGGGAATTCTCGTGACTTCCTCGCGGATCAGATGAATGAGAGGTTCGCTTTCAATTCGTTCGGTGATTAGTTCTGCAAATTTGTGTCGATCAACTGCGAGCGCCGCGCCCGCGGGCACGCGCGTTTCGGCAGCCGCGGACATGACGAGCGAGTCGCCGTGGCGGAGCTCCTCCTTTAATAAATAGGACGCCGTTCCGAGTTCGTCCGATTTCAGGGAGTTGGAGCAGACGATCTCCGCGAGTTTATCGGTCCGATGCGCCGGCGTTTGTTTGAGCGGACGCATTTCGTAGAGATTGACCTGGGCGCCCAGCCGTGCCGCCTGCCACGCCGCCTCGACACCTGCCAGGCCACCACCGATTACATTTACTTCTTTCATTTGTTGATGCTTTGTGTTTAGTGCTTGTTCTTAGTTCGCTTGTTTGGCTCTGAGTATAGAATTCACTCTTCGAACTGCGAACAAAGTACAAAGAACAAAGTACCAAGCTCACGTTATGGTTTCTCGGTCGGTGGGGCGTTCACTTTGTAGTCCTTCACGTCGCCGGAGAAGTGTTTGTAATCGCTCCACTCGATCGTTTGGTTGTAATCGCCGCCGGCGAACAACAATACTTTGAAGGAGAGATTAACGTGCGCGAAGCGCGGCAGCCAAACTCCCTGCGACATTCGCGTTTGTTCGATCACGAGTGCGGCGCCGGGTTTGAGTGAAGCAACGAGACCGCCGGCTATCTTGAAGCCTTCAGCGAGGCGCGCTTCCAAACGAATTACCTGTTTGTCGATCGGGTCGATCCAGACGACGCCGACGAGCTTCGCGATCAAACTCTCTTCCCGACTCTGCGGACGAAAACCAGGCTTCGGTCGAAAATCGAAGACGATCGTCTCGCGTCCTTCCCACTGCTCGCGCCGTGGCGAAACAAACTCGCAGGCTTTTAGAAAAGGAGCGATCTCAGTGCCCTCCTTCTCTTTTTTGTCGCGCTCGGCGCGACGTTGGGCCATCTTCTTCTCGTCCTTCTCGCGATCGCGCTCAGCCTTCGTGAATTCCTCGTGCACGCGTCGTTCTTCTTTCGCTGCTTTGTCCGGAGAAAGCGGAACGCCGTTTTCGCTGATCAGTTTTTTGACGGGTTCGCGATTTGGCAGTGGATAGACTTCGTAAACTTTTACCGTCTGTTTCTTGATCTCGCCTTTGCTGGTGATCTCTTTGTCTGTCTCTTTTTGCGTGAAGGCGTATTCGGAGACGCGTTTGTCGATGTCGTCCTGGTTGCGACCGACTTCGCGCAGCAGTTCGGCGACGTCGAGTTTTTCAGTCGTGGCGGGTGGATCGAAAATGCGGTCGTCGATGCTGGCGTCGTATTTGACGGACTGAAGGATGAGTGTCAGTTCGCCTGAACCGTCGAGGATCATGCGCAGTCGGTGCGGCTCGAGGATCTGTGTCGTTCCGTTAGGCGAGGCATTTTGTGGGCGACGATAGTCCTCTAAAACTATCCGCGTCTTTTTTGTGTCGCTGGTGACTTTGGTTATTAAGCCAGTTTTGACGCTGAAGTAGTACTGAGCGCGGGCGCCGTTTCGCATAGAGAACTCGACGATGTGTGCGGGTTCGGAACCGAGATCGCCAAGTGAGAGGACGCGCGCAAGGATGTTTGCTTTCTTGAAGTCGATGAGGCGTGACGAGTCGAGCACCGCGCGAAGTTTTGCCGTCGCAGCTTCGAGTGTGGTCAGCGTACGTAGTTTGTTATCGAGCCCGATCTCCCATGCGGAGCGGGCGTTGGTTGCAGAGACGATTTGACCGTTGCCGAATGTCAGTTCCCAACGTTCAGACGACGGCGCCTTGCGCTGCGTGCGTGCGGTGCCCATGGTTTGATCGTTGAACTGGATGGTCCATTCGTAAGTGGCGCCCGTGACTGCGCGCGCCGCTTTCTTCCCGCCGATCGCCTTCAGATACTTGTCGACGACTTTGTCGACGGAGGGAAGTTTCTGCGCGACCGCCCCCTGCGGTACGACCAATATGATCAGCAGAAACAGTCGCACACTGATTGGGGGAACAAACATTTGAAAACTATTTCTTCGATCCGCGCCGACTCTTTCCTGACTTCTTCGCCGCTGACTTCTTTGCACTGGGTCGCTTCGCAGTGGACTTCTTCGCCGCCGACTTCTTCCCAGTCGCGCGCTTCGCGGATTTCGTACTGCCAGCACGTTTGCTCGACTTCTTCGTACCAGCAGGTTTTGTGGTCGCGGCTTTCGTCGGTTTTCTGGTTGACCGCTTTTGTGATTTCTTCGCGAGTGGTTGCGCCTTAGCTTCCGGTGGCGTGCCGGGAATTGAGTTGGTTGGGGTGGTTTGCGCCACAGCAAAGTCGGCCTGATTCTGATGAAACTCAAACTCATTCAGATTGCCACCACGAATCTTATATCGATCTACATTCTTTGTCGGATCCTTCGGCATTTATCCTCCTCAGTTCGTTCGCTTGACACTGCAAACATCGCATTCGTATATTGCAAATGCTCTTTGCACCGTTGTTTCCACCCTTCGGCCGGCTTAGCTCAGTTGGTAGAGCGTCTGATTCGTAATTAGAAGGTCGCCGGTTCAATTCCGGCAGCCGGCTCCAATAGAATCAAGTATTTACGGCCACTCGCGTGAGTGGCTGTTTTAGTGTTTGTGGCATTTTTGTGGCAGCGTGTTCGACTGCGCTTCTGAGGCTGTCATCAGACGCATGCGTGTACCGCATAGACATCTGAATATTCGAGTGGCCCAACAGTCGCGCAATCGTCGTTGCGTTACATCCCGCGTCACCTAATCGCGTTGCAAACGTGTGACGCAGATCGTGGAAGTGAAAATCTTCTATCCCTGCGTCCTGGCATGCAGCCACAAAAGCCTTTTTCACGTCCACTAGACCTTCGCCCGCTCGCCTCTTAGCAATCCGCCTCGAAGCGAATACAAGATCGCCCTTTTGAGTCTTGCGTTGCTCTATTAAGACTTCTCTGACTCTTTGACTCATCGGAATGATGCGATCACGTGCGGTCTTTGTGTTGACCACATGAATGACGCCTCGCAGAAAATCAACGTGCGGCCACGACAGATTTAGCAACTCGCCGCGACGCATACCCGACCAAGCGCCAAAGCAACTAGCGGGTACAAGTGTTTACGCCTTCCAGTGAGTTGTGCCATCAATCGCGTTTCCTCATCAGCCGATAGGTAGCGGTTACGTTGATTGTCCACTCGCAGCTTTCGGACTTTGCGACAAGGATTTGATGCTGCCTGCTCCAACTCCACCGCGAGGGCGAAGATTCGAGACAGTACAGCGAGCTC